>CALCIC010000359.1 GCA_937907405.1 uncultured Isosphaeraceae bacterium
CTCATGTGTAAACCGCTCTATGCCATGGGTGGAATTCCACCAGCCGATCGCCTAATGCGCCCGCTCGCGGCAGATCGCAGTCAGTTCGTCCCGGTACTCCTCTTGCGAGGGGCCGCGACAGGTCGGTCCATAGTAGTTGTCGTTTTCCCAATAATAGTAATAGGGCCGTCTGGCGTCGTAGCCCATATTCTCCAGGGCTCGTCGGCCGATCGAATTCCGACGGACGGTGACCCGTCGCTGGGCGCTCCAATCCGCGACTTGCCGCCACTGAACGGCATCGAGTTCGTGCCGCCAGGCCCGGGCGCGGCGCAGTTGAACCCAAGACCAGAGCCGCACCGCCCCCAGCGCGAGGGCGATCAAGGCGACGACCAACATAAGCCGAGCCACGGTCGGCCGTCGGAGGTAGGATCGGCTCACGTCTCCGCCCGAGGCGTTCTCCGGATGTGGAACGCCGACAGGATCACGGAATGCCATCGCTCCTCCCATGACCAGATCCGGTTTTGGATCGTTCCAAGACTCATTCGAAGACTCGTCGGCCCCTCGCGCATCATGATAGAATCGAGACCTGGAGGCTTCCATGAGCACGTCGACATTCACACCGGAGTCTACGACGGACACAAGCGCCCCGGGGCTCTACAGATTCAACGTCGACAGTACGAAGCGATGACCGACGCCGAGATCCTGACCGCGCGGGATCAGGTCGAGCTGATCAACGGGCTCCTGGTGACCAAAAGGACCAAAAAGCCCGCGCATTCCGTTGCGGCGCGCGCCGTGGCCGAGGCGCTCGCCGGGTTGATTCCCGACGGCTACTTCGTGACCCGGGAAGATCCGATCCGCGTCGGCGGCGCCAGCCAGCCCGAGCCCGATCCGGCCGTCGTTCGCGGTCGGTCGCGCGATTACGCGCAACGGCACCCCGATGCGGCGCAGGTCGCTCTCGTGGTCGAAGTGGCCGAATCCAGCCTCAACCTCGACCGATCCGAGAAGCTGCGGGCGTACGCGGCCGGCGGAATTCCGGTCTACTGGATCGTCAACCTGGTCGACGGTCGCCTGGAGGTTTACGAGAACCCCGAGTCGGGAACCTACAAGAACGCCCGAATTCTCGACCCGAGCGAAACCGTCGCGGTCGTTATCGACGGCCGCGAACTGGGCGCGGACCCCGTGGCGGACCTCCTTCCTTGAGGCCCGCCGTCGGGGCGTGGGGCGTCTTCAGCCAGCCTTCTTGGGCAGCCATTTGACGTAGTAGAACGTCAGCGGCTCGGCGCCGGTGTTGGTGATGTTGTGCGAGACGTTGGGCCCGGAGTACATCACCGAGCCAGGGCCGATCCTGGTCGTCTTGCCGTCGCAGAAGATTTCGCCGTGGCCCGATTCGATGACCATGATCTCCTCGTCGGGGTGGACGTGGGGGGCGTGTGGCGACTTTCCGGGATCGATGATGAACCGGCCCGTCACCAGGCCGGCGCTTCCCTCGGTCTCGCCGTTCAGGTAGACGCCGATCTTGCCGACCGGCTCCCCCTTGTCCTTGGCGACCGCCATCGACACGGCATCGAGGCCGATGGTCTGCGAAGCCAGCAGCGCGGCGCGCTCGGTCGCGAAGGCCGCCTCGCGCCAGGCCCAGCCCGAGCCAAGGGCCAGGGCCAGCAGCGCCGTCAAGATCGTGGAGCGGCGAAACGGCGGGATGCGTCGCAACATCAGTCGGTCTCCGGTCGTCGTCGTCGGGTCCGTTCCAATCCAAACCAACATCGTAATCGGGACGTCCAAAGGTTGAAACCGGGTTGTGAAGTTCGTTCGGAACGGGGGCCGCGCCGTGCCTCGGAATGACAATGGGAACCCATGGGGAAGCATGGGTCTTTCGTCTCCCAGAACGGGCGAACGAATCGCCCTGCCCCGGTTCGGGGCGTCCGACTCCATGAAAGTGGAGCAGCGCCGGCGAATGCATTCCTCGGGTGTACGGCGCGGAGCGCGAGAACGCGGGGGATGCTCTCGCTCGCTTCGGGCTCGCGCGGTCGGATTCCCGACGGGGACGACGGCCGGGGAATCATGTCTGGCTCCAAGCCGAGAACTCCGGGAGGATTCTCTTGTTCCGCGTTGGGACTCGGCGTAGCCTTAACGTCTTCGCCGCGTCGTCGCGGGCGACAGGCGCGCCCGCGACGGCTGGCTCCTCGAGGCGTTCTCGGGGTGGTTCCGACTTTGGAGGGGAGAACCGCGTGATGCGAAAACACGATCCCAAGAACGGCGAGGAACCGGGCGGCGCCAGTCGCCGCGACTTCCTCAGAGGGTCGGGACTGGCGGCGGCGTCGGCCGTCCTGACCGGCGCGGCCACGACCGCGCTTGACGAAGCCAGGGCCGCCGACGACGGGCCGAAGGTCCTCTCGGGAGAGGTCGAGATCACCCTCAAGGTCAACGGCGAGGACCGCAAGACGACCGTCGAGCCCCGGAGCACGCTGCTCGACACCCTGCGGAACCGCCTCGACGTCACCGGGCCCAAGCGGGTCTGCGATCGGGCGAGCTGCGGCGCCTGCACCGCCATCGTCGACGGCGATCCGGTCTACTCGTGCACGACGCTGGCCGTCACCTGTCAGGGCAAGACGATCGAGACGGTCGAGAGTTTCGACGTGGGAGAGCAAGGCGTCCCCCATGCGTTCCATCAGAACGACGGCCTGATGTGCGGCTATTGCACGCCCGGATTCGTCACCGCCTGCAAGGCGCTGCTCGACAAGAACCCCAACCCGACGCTGGACGAAGTCCGTCGGGGCCTGGACGGCAACATCTGTCGGTGCGGGACCTATATCGGCGTCCTCCAGGCCGCCCTCGACGCGGCCAAAGCAATGAAAGGGGCCTGATCCATGGACCTCACCTGGCCAGAGAAACCGACTTTGATCGGGACCAAGGTGCCCCGGCTCGACGGCCTCGCCAAGGCGTCCGGCCGCGCCAAGTATCCCAGCGACCAGCTCCCCGAGGGGACGCTGTTCGCGGTGATGCTCTACAGCCCGCACGCCCACGCCAAGATCAAGACCCTGGACGTCAAGCCGGCGCAGGGCATGCCGGGCGTCAAGGGGGTGGTCGCGATCGCCAAGGAGGGGGCGACCCTCCGCTACCAGGGGGACGACGTCGCGGCCGTCGCGGCCGTGACCGAGGAGCAGGCGCGCGACGCCGCCCGCGCGATCAAGGTCGAGTACGAAGTCCTCCCCCACGTCGTCACCGAACCTCAGGCGATGGCCCCGGGCGCGCCCGAGATCGTCAAGGGGGGGAACGTCCGCAAGGGGCGCTCGCAAGACAAGGGCAAGGCCGACGAGGAGCTCGCCAAGGCCGACGTGGTCGTCGAGGGCAAGTACGCCCTGCCCGTGATCACCCACGTCTGCCTTGAGCCCCACGGCCTGACCGCCAAATGGGAGGCGGCCGACAAGCTGACCGTCTGGTCGAGCACCCAGGCCGTCCAGGTCGTCGCCGGCGAGCTGGCCGAGGCGTTCCAGATCCCGGTCGCCAACGTCACGGTGTTGACCGACTACATGGGGGGCGGGTTCGGGTCCAAGTTCGGCGCCGACGTCTGGGGACGCACCGCCGCCGAGCTGGCCAAGTCGACCGGCAAGCCCGTCAAACTGTTCCTCGACCGGATCCAGGAGCACCTGGCCGCCGGCAACCGTCCCAGCGCGACGGGGACCCTCAAGCTCGGCGCGTCCAAGGACGGCAAGCTCGTCGGCCTGATCGCCGAGACCCACGGCACGGGGGGGAGCCGGGGCGGGTCGAACTTCCCGCTGCCGTACGTCTACGACGTTCCGGCCTCGTCGCGGTCCCACTCCGACGTCTTCGTCAACGGCGGCGGCGCGCGGGCCATGCGGGCGCCCGGCCATCCCCAGGGATGCGCCCTGATGGAAGCGGCGATGGACGATCTGGCCGAGAAGTTGGGGATCGATCCGGTCCAGCTCCGGCTCATGAACCTCCCCCCCAACGACCCTCGAACGCCGATCTACGAGGCCGAGGTCAAGATCGGCGCCGAGCTGATCGGCTGGACCGCCAATCGCAAGCCGCGCGGCAAGAACGGCGACGGCCCGATTCGCAAGGGCTACGGCGTCGCCCTCCATCAATGGGGAGGGGGGGGCACCCGCGACAAGAAGGTGAGCTGCACGATCACCGCCGACGGCACCGTCGAGCTGAAAAGCGCCACTCAGGATCTCGGCACGGGCATCCGCACCGTGCTGGCGATCATCGCGGCCGAGGTGCTGGGCCTCAAGCCGACCGACGTCGTGTCCAACATCGGCAACTCGACCTTCCCCCCGGGGCAAGCGTCGGGGGGGTCGACCACCACGGCCTCGATGGCCCCGCCGTGCCTCGACGCCGCGACCAAGGCGCGCGACGCGCTGTTCGCCAAAATCGCCCCGGCCCTGGGCGCGACGCCGGCCGACCTCTCGCTGAAGGGGGGCAGGCTGCTGATCGAGGGCAAGCCGTCGATCTCGTGGAAGGACGCCTGCCGCAAGCTGGGCACGGCCTCCATCTCGGAGATGGGCGCGACGCCCGAGGGGCTCGCCAGCACCGGCGTCGGCGGCTGCCAGTTCGCCGAGGTGGTCGTCGACGTCGAGACCGGAGTCGTCCGGGTCAAGAAGATCGTCGCCGTCCAGGATTCGGGGCTCATCATCGACCGCCTCACCTGGGACAGCCAGGTCTACGGCGGGGGGATCATGGGCTTGAACTACGGCCTCTTCGAAGAACGGATCATGGACCCGACGACCGGCGTGATGCTCAACCCCGACATGGAGCTCTACAAGCTCGCCGGCGCGACCGACGTCCCCGAGATCGTGCTCCACGCCTACGAGCCCGACGACCAGAAGGCGCGCGGAGTGATCGGCATCGGCGAGCCGCCGACCATCGGCACGGCTGCCGCGATCGGCAACGCGGTCTCCAACGCGATCGGCGTCCGGGTCCCCGAATGGCCGATGTCCCCCCGCAACGTCCTCAACGCGCTCGCCGCGGCCTCCAAAGACCAAGAAGGGAAGGCGTAAACCTATGAACGCATTCGATTTCGCCGCCCCGACGACCGTCGAGGACGCCGTCAAGCTCCTGGGCGTCCCGGACGCCGAGGCCCTCTCCGGAGGCACCGACCTGTTGGGCCGGCTCAAGGACTACGCGTCCTCGCCCAAGCGGGTGGTCTACCTGAAGGACGTCAAGGCGCTCGCCGGGATCTCCGGCGACGCAACCGACGGCCTGACGATCGGCGCGGGGACGCGGCTCGCCGACGTCCTGGCCGACAAGGCCGTCAAGGAATCGTACCCTGCGCTCTGGCAGGCGACCCTCGAGGTGGGCACTCCCCAGATCCGCAACATGGCGACCGTCGGCGGCAACCTGCTCCAGCGGCCTCGCTGCTGGTACTATCGCGCCGGCAACGGGCTCTTGGCCGTCAAGGACGGCAAGAGCCTGGTCCGCGAGGGGGACAACCGCTACCACGCCATCTTCGAGACCGACGGCGACGCCCTGTTCGTCAACCCGTCGAGCCTGGCAGTGCCGCTGATCGCGCTGGGTGCCAAGGCGGTCGTCGCCGGCCCTCGGGGCGAGCGGACCATCGCCGTCGAGGACCTCTACCAGATCCCCAAGAGCGGAAAGGACTCCGAGCTGACGCTCGCCCCGGGCGAGGTCGTCACCAAGCTCGTGCTTCCTCCGGCCAAGGGACTGAATGCATCGTACGAGGCGCGGCAGAAGCAGGCGCATGACTGGCCGATCGTCCTGGCGTCGGTGAACCTCAACCTCGATGACCACAAGGTAGCGAGCTCGCGGATCGTCGTCTACGGCGTCGCTCCCATCCCCTGGCGGAGCAAGGCCGCCGAGGAGGCGCTGGCCGGCAAGCTGCTCAATCCCGAGTCCGCGGCCGCGGCAGCCGCTGCATCGATCGCCGCGGCCAAGCCCCTTTCGATGAACGCCTACAAGGTCGGCTTGACCCAGACGGTCGTCAAGCGGGCGCTGATGGTCGCCATGGGGAACCGCTACTGGGAGGGTTGAGCCATGCCCGACGCCGAACCGGACGAGCCGACGGCCGTCGAACGACCCAACATCCCCTGCCGGCATCTCCGACACCAGGGGATGTACGTCTTCACCGACGGCCGGAGTCGCGATCTCGACCAGGATTACGACAGCACGATCTACTGGTGTCTCAAGACCATGAAAGGCTACGGGCCGGACGACGAGCCGGTCGAACGCCGCGACTGCTGCGACCCGGCCCGTTCCTGTCATGAGCCGCTCTGACATCGGGTCGAAGCCACCCCCGACCGCCCCGCCGACGTCCAACCGTCGCCGGGGCGGTTTTTCAATGACCTGGACCCCGCCCTCGGCCTCGCCGAAGGCCCGAACGACCGGCGGAATCGCAGGCCTGCGACTTCATGGTATGAAAAGACGAGCGATCATGAAATTTCCTCGTGTTTCATCTTGATCTCGTTTCGACGAACGGGCATTCTCAAATACATCGTCGTCTTAGTTCGAGACGGCGAGGCCAATTCTCACAGTCCAGCTCATTTCTCGTTCCGAAGGAGTGACGCATCATGGGCGACGCACGCGATACCGCGAAGAAGAAAAAGGCAGACGAGAAAAAGTCGGCCAAGCCGGCCAAGGCGCCCGCCAAGGCCGAGGTCAAGGCCGCGCCTCCGGCCGCCAAGTCCGGCAAAAAGTGATCCCCACGCCAGAGAGACAGTGACGCCGCAAGGGCCGGCCGCCGTTCGATCCCGTCGGGTTGAACGACGCCGGCCTTGCTCTTCGGCGGACTGCCCGTCAGGTCGATCGAGGATCGGCGGCCGTGCCGAGCAGGCGCTGGGCTTCGTGCAGACTGCGAGTAGTGAGGGCCAGGGCGAACGGATGGGAGGGGACGGCGTACTGCTCGTCGGCGAGCTGGCCCGCGAGGATTCCCGCCGACGTCGCCAGATCGTCGTCGCCGAGCGCGTCCCAGAAGAAGGCCATCCAGAGCAACATCCGGCGGTACAGTTCAAGCCGATGGATCAGGCGGCGCTCGAACAGGTAGCGGTACGCCCCCGAGTCCCGCGTCGGATCGGCGGCGGCCCGCCGCTCGCGGAGTGAGATCTCCTCCGCCAGCTCGAACGTCAAGGTCGAGCCGTCCACCCAGCCGGGACACTCTTCGAGGACCCGCCAGGACCGCTCCGCCAGCAAGGCGTGATCGACCGGGACCGACCATTCCGGCTTCATCGCCAGGAACGAGCCCGTGTGAAACCCCGCGCCCAGCGTCGCATCGAGCCACGACCGCACGGCCGGCGGCGTCGCCCGGGCCGAGAGCATCAGGCTCCCCGCAAGCAGCCCGACCGCCAGGTCCGGAGCGTCCTCGACGCACTGCCCCGTCGACAGTTCGACGAACTGGGCGTACAGCTCGGCCTCGGCGGCCGGATCGGCGTCGACCACCCCGAGGACGTCGAGCACCCCCTTGCGGACGTCGCAGAGGAAGGCCGCCGCCGAGACGCCCCCGTCGTGGGCCGTCGAGACGACGACCCCCCCCGCCCCCTCGCCGTCGACGGCCGTAACCAGCGACCGGAGCAGCCGTCGCGAGGGGGCCCCGCCGACGGGTTCGATCGCGAAGGTCCGCCCCCCCCCGGCCACCGCCGCGCGGGTCTGGTCGTCTCGGCTGCCGGCCAGCAGGAGCAGCAGCCGGTTCAGTCCCTCGCCTCGCTTCGCGTCCAGCAGTTCGGCGACGATCCGCAGTCGGCTTTCCGAATCGATCGCCTCAAGGCCCTGAAACGCGCTCCAGGACTGTTCGGGGTCTTGCTCCAGCCCTTCAAGCAGGTCGTCGAGCAAGGCCGAGGACGGATCAACGATCGCGTCCGATTCTGGTTCCTCGATCCGTTGAGCGCCTGAATCCATTCGGGTTCACCAGACTCGTGAAGGTCCCGGGTTCTTCCACACGCGGCCGACGGGCTTCTCCGACCTCGTGTAACCCGTACCCGGGCGTTCGGGGTTGATCGAGTACGTCCGAGAGTCGGCGCCGTCCCTGGAGTATTCGTAGATCGGCGTCGTTTCCGCAAGCTCGGAATCGGCCGGCAGCATGTAGAACAGGGCCTCGCCCTTCTTCCCGGCGTCGGCGGCGATGGTCGCCAGGCCCGGTCGGTCGAGGGCGAAGAAGGCGATCGAACGGCCGTGCACGCCTCCCGGAACCGCCGGGCCGAACGCCAACCCGCCGGGCGCCTCGTCGTCTTTCAACTCGTACAACGGCGCCGGCAGCGACAGCCGAGGGTCGGAGAGGTCGAGTTGATACATGACCTGGTTGTAATCGTACCGCGGCGTCACGTCCTTGGCGCCGGAGAACGTCGACGTGTAGGTCCCCTCGAAGTAGACGATCCGGCCGTTCTCCTGGTCGAACATCGGGTGTTGCTTGGGGTTGTAGAATGAGTAATCGTCATGTGTGGCGATCTTGCGAGCGTAGACCCATGGGCCAAGCGGGGTGTCGGACTCGCTGAACCAGACCTCGCCGAGATACGACGACTTGCCCCCGGCCTCGACCGCGATCGAGATCCAGCGCTTGCGGTAAGCGTTCCAGTACACCGACCCGCCGTGTGCCAGGACGGTCTTGCCGGTCTCGACGTCGCGGAGGTGCAACAGCCCCTCCTCGGGCTTCATCTTGCCTTCCCGGACGAGCCTGGCCTGATCGGTCTGACTGACGGCGTCGGTCTGCTTCTTCCAGCCGTACCGGAGCTTCCCCTCGGCGTCCCGGTCGAGTTTCCCCTCCTTCACGCCGGTCCCTTCCACAAGGCAGGTGAACGCTTCGGCGTTCCTGGGGTCGACGATCTTCTCGGGATCGGCGGGAACCCGGACGAGCGGATAGGGGCTGGAATAATAGACGTACTCCGTGTCGCCGTCACGATGGACGAACGGGTGCCCGGACGGCCCTCCCGACGGCCGGAGCGTTTCCTTGGGCTCGAACACCACGCGCTTCTCGAACGTCTGGGTCCTCGGATTGAACTCGACGCTGCCGCGCTCGTACGCCTCCATCGACGGCTTGACCTTGGCGTAATTGGCGAACATCCGTTCCTGGCCTTGCGCGTCGGTCAGGACGACGAGGCCGGTGATCCAGGTCGGGCCCTCGCCGGGCATCCGGCAGGTCGGCCGGGCGAACCCCTTGTCGTCGACGAAGTACGTCAGATCGACGCCCTTCGATGGGTCAAGCCCCCCCTCGCCGGGCGGATCGGAGACCGCGCCGGGGGAGTGGAAGTTGCCCAAGGGATAGCCGGGACGGTTGGTGTCGCCCCAGAACCAGTGGATCTTCCCCTGGTAGACGGCGTTCAAAACGCTGTCCTGGCCGAGCACCTGGCCGTTGAGGACAGGCTCTTTGATCGGAATCGACGCGCCCGTGAGCAGGCTGTCGCGGTAGATCCCCGCGCCGGTCACGCGGTAGACGCGCCGGGCGACGTTGATCCGCTTGATCTTCAACCTGGCCTCGCCGCCGGGGCGAACGTCGACCCGGGCGCCGACGATGCCGAAGCCGTCCTTGGGATACTCGTAACCGTGGCTCTTGATCGAGAAGAAGACCTGAAGACCCATCAGCCCCGGCTCGTCGAAGGCGACGATTCCGTTGCTGTCGGTCACGTAGCGGATCTGGTTGACCGTCCGAAGCTCGACCAGCGGCACGCCCAGGCCGGTCTCGGCGTCGACGACCTCGATCCGGAACGGCCGGCGGTCGACGGCCGGCTCCTCGGCGGTCGCGACGGAAGGCACCGCCGCGAGGGTCATT
>CALCIC010000360.1 GCA_937907405.1 uncultured Isosphaeraceae bacterium
GTGGCCGCGATGCTCGGCCTGCGGCGGCGTGCAGACGCACCTGGCGCAGCTCTCGCACCATCCCGACCGCCTCGACCTCGGCGAGCCGGGGCGGGTGCTGCTCCTCTTCATGTGCTACCACGACCCGGGCGGGTGCCCATCGTGGGGGGCGGGAGAAGGGGCGAACGCATGCCTGATACTCGAGGCCGATCACGTCGGCGTCGGCCTGACGCCGCCGCCCGGGGAGGCACCGACGGCGCTCGAGGCGGTCGCCGTCGACTGGGTCGAGAAGGACGACGGCATCCCCCCGGAGCGGTACGGCGATTTCTTCAACGAGTCGGTCCTGTACGGCAGGTACACCGTGGAGGAGATCTGCGCGATCCCGCACGGAACGAAGCTGGGAGGCGTCCCTTCCTGGGAGCAGTCGTCCGAGCAGGGGCCGCCCCCGCCCTGGCGATTCGCGCTGCAGCTCTCCGAGTGGGTCGACTGCCTCGGCCCCCCGCCGGAGCCGGAGGAGATCGGGAGGCCGGTGAGCTACGAGATCGGGGGACGACGCTGGGAGCGACGTCCGGCCGCGCCCCGCCGACCGTTCGCAGAGGAGATCCTGTCGAAGCTGCGCGCTTGGTTTCCGAGTCGGCTCCCCTGGAAACCTTACGTCCACGAACCGCGGCGGACCGTCGAGGAGACGGGCTTCTTCGTGCGCGACGACGGCTGGGGCGTCCAGACGGCCGACTTCGCCTATGGGACCGCCTACGTCTTCCTCCGGACGGATTGCGACACGCCCGAGGCGGTCATGTTCTGGCAGCGGTAACGACGGCGCCGACGTCAGGGCTCGACGGGGAGATGGACGATGCACGCTCGAACGAGAAGGCTCCTGGCCGTGACCTCCGCTCTTTGGCTCGTGCTGAACTTCGTCCCCAGACTCGGCATCGGGCCGCGAACGCCCCCGAAGCCGCCGGGGTCCGAGCTGGAGCGATACTTCGGCTGGCCCGCCGCCTACCGCGCCGACCTCTGGGAGTCCGACGACCCCAAGATTGCCGATCGCGGCGAGGGCTCGTCCCGGGTCTACGACCCGTCCCGGGAGATGAGCCGGCTGGAGCACGTCGTCGGAATGAAGGCCGCTGTGGTTGATGCGCTGTTCTTCGTGGCCGTGATCGTTATGACGGTCGTGGGGAGCGAGGCCGCGTCGCGGGACGAATGGCGTCGTCGGGAACTGGTCGTGGCCGTCGGCTGCGCGATCGCCCTCGCGTGGCTCTACCTCGCGTCGGATTCGTTCTCAGTCTCGCTTTGAGACGGGTCCGGCGGGGAGAATCATCCGAGCCCGCCGCCGCCTCACGTTCCGGGTGCATGAAGATGACGCCGACGTCTTTTCACCTTCTCGATCTGCCGTCCCAGGCGCCGGCCGTCGGCCGTATCCTGTCCGGCCTGTCCGAATCCGAGAAGCTCGCCTGGCTCGGCGAGAGGGGCGAGCTTTGCTCGATCACGGTCCGCGGGTTGGGTGATCGGCGGGTGTATACTTTCGAGTCCGCCATCGGCCTGCAGTGCGTGTTCATGATCGTCGGCGACGACTTCGCGTTCTTCGGCGACAATACGACGTACGTCGTCCATTCTTGAAAAAAGTCTGTCACCGACGCCGGCGATCGCGCCACCAAGACCCGGGAGAGTTCCGCCGGCCTCGGGGACGGCTTTGGCCGGCTGGGGTGCAGAAATTGAGATCTGCGGGACCCGCTTTAACCGCGGCCCGACCGGGCGAAATTGTACTTCCCCGTCCGCGATGCATATTTTCTTACGAGTTACGAAGTTGAGCCTCTCAGTCGGTAGTCGGTTGTAATGCTGCGGCGCTCGGGCTGAATAGGCAACGGCGGCGGGGTTGCCAGCGCGACGTCAGATTGCTTTTTTATTTGACTGGCAGCCCACTGGGGCAACTGCGTAACTCGTATCTCTATTCGGAATTCGATCGCCGAAGAGTCGGTCGCGCGAGCCGATCGACGGCCCTCGGCCGCGTGAATCGAGGATTTTTCTCCATGCCCATCACGTTTTCCTGCGAGGGTTGCGGGCGCCGATATTCGGTCGACGAGTCGCTCGCCGGCAAGCGCGGCGAATGCAAGAAATGCGGCCGGAAGCTCGCGATCCCCGGCCCGGCCGCGGCCGCGGCGCCCTCGGCTTCCCCCGCGAAGACGCCCGCCCAGGCGGAGCCCCTCCCGCGTGGTCGATCGGCCGCGTCGCCGGCGCGCCCGGCCGAGGAGCAGCCTTCGGCCGAGGAGCCCCGCCGGGGCCGGACCATCCTCCTTGCCTCGGCGATCGGCGCGATCGTCGCCGTCGCCGCGATCGCCTGGGTGTCGCGGCCGACGACCGAGCCGGCCGGCGAGGCTCCGATCGTCGCCGGAGAGCCGGCCGCCCCCGCAGATTCGAGCCCGCCGGAGTCGCCCGAGACGGCGGCCACGCCCTCCCCGCCTGCCGCGCCCGCCCGGTCCCCGGACCCCGTCGGGGAGATCCGGCGGTTCGAGGGCCACGCCGACGTGGCGACGTCGGTCGCCTTCGCGCCCGACGGCCGCACCGCCGCCTCGGGGGGCGACACGACCGTGCGGATCTGGGACCTGGAGTCGGGCGAGGAGGTCCGCCGCTGCGACAACCACGGCGTGCCGGTGAAGTTCGTGGCCTTCTCGCCCGACGGGCGCAAGATCCTCTCCGGGGGCGACGACGGCGTGCTCCGGCTCTGGGAGGCCGAGACGGGCCGGGAGCTGGCCCGGCTCGAAGGGCACGGCGGCCAGATCAATCGGCTGGCCATCGCTCCCGACGGCCGCCGCGCGGCGTCGACCTGCTGGGACAAGACCCTCCGCGTCTGGGACCTGGAGTCGGGCGAGGAGGTCTTTCACGTCGACTTCGACGGCCCGACCGTGGGGGTCGCCTACTCGCCCGATGGGAGCAAGATCCTCGCCACGAGCGGCGATCATACGGCCCGCCTCCTCGACGCAGCCAGCGGCCGGGAGCTGCGCCGGTTCGACGGATACACCGCCTGGGTCGGGGAGGGGGCCTTTTCGCCCGACTGCCGGACGATCGCCACGGGGGGCGGGCTCCCCGGCGGACCCCTGCGGCTGTGGGACGTCGACGGGAAGGAGGAACTGCGGCGGATCGCGCCCGGCCCCGACGCCGGCTGGTCGATCGCGTTCGCGCCCGACGGCAAGAGCCTCCTCGTGTCCGAGGTCGACCAGGTCGTCCTCGTCGAGGTCGCGACCGGGCGCGAGCTGCACCGCTTCCAGGGCCACGCGGGTCAGGTCGACTGCGTGCGGTTCTCGCCCGACGGCCGCCGGTTCCTCTCCGCCGGCGCGGACAAGACCGTGCGCCTCTGGAGCCTGCCGACGCTCGAACTCGCCGCCCTCCCGGCACCCCCGCCTCCCGCAGTCGCCTCCGCGCCGGCCGGCCCGAGCGGCACGCCGCCGAGCCCCCCGCCCGCGACGGCGTCGGCCGCGCCGAGCCCGCCCCCGGCGGACCCCCAGCCCGCCCCGGCGCCAGCCGCTCCCGCTCCCGCCGTCGCGGCGAGCGACCCGTTCGCGAAGGCGGCCGAGATCCGCGCCCGGCTCGACGCCGACGAGAAGGGCGACCAGGAGCTCCAGGCCGCGTTCATCGAGGCCCTGCGCGCCACGGCGCCGGCCCTCGCCGAGGTCCCGGTCGGATCGGAGAAGCAGCCCGCGTCGTTCACGCGGCTGGCGCTCAACTCGCGCGGGCTGGGCTTCGACGGCCTCCGGTTCAAGGCCCCCGCGGACTGGGGGCGTCGCAACATGCGGTGGGAGTTCATCATGCCGGCCGTCGACAACAAGCGCGGGCGGGCGATGAAGTCCTGGTACATCGCCCCGTCGACGGGCGAGATGAACGGCTTCACCGGCTACGAACTCGGGAAGGACGAGCCCATCGAAGGGGTCGACATCCCCCGGAAATACCGGGTGATCCAGGGCCTGGAGGGGGGGAAGATCCGGCCGGGGTCGGAATACCTGATCTGGTTCAGCTTCGAGGCCGGGACGCCGGAGGTCCCCACCTACGTGAAGATCGACTTGCTCCCGCCCGGCCCCGAGATCCAGGAGAGGATCGCGGCGACCGCGGCCGCGCTCAAGCGGTCGGTGAAGTTCCCGGAGCCGGTCCATGCGGCGTCCGCCGCGCCCGACGGCAGGCGTGTGCTGGCCGCCTCCGGCTCGGGGGTGTATGAAGGCGAGCTGGAGACGGGGCAGGTCCGGAAGCGTTGGGACGGGGCGGGGAAGGACCTGCGCACGGCCGCCTTCTCGCCCGACGGCAAGCTCGCGGCGGTCGGCCTCGGCGACGGCAAGGTGCTGGTCGTCGACGTCGAGGCCGGCATGGAGCTGCGCGCCTGCGAAGGGCATTCCGGCGCGGTGCGCTGCGTCGCGTTCCTGCCCGACGGCAACCGCGTCGTGTCCGGGGGCGAGGACCGCACGGCCCGGCTCTGGGACGTCGCGACGGGCAAGCAGGTCCGCGCGCTCGAGGGGCACACCGACCAGGTGCTCTGCCTGGCCGTCTCGCCCGACGGGCGGCGGATCGCGACCGGCCCGAGCATCGAGGACAAGGCGGCGCGGGTCTGGGACGCGGCGACCGGCCGGCTCGTCGCGAAACTCGAAGGCAACACGGAGGCGGTCTATGCGCTGGCGTTCTCGGCCGACGGGAAGACCGTGCTGACCGGCGGCGAGGACGCATCGCTCCGCCTCTTCGACGCCGCCGGCGGCCGCCAGATCCGCCGGTTCAAGCCCGACAACGGCGGGAGGGTCCATGCGGCGGCGTTCCTGCCCGGCGGCAGGCTCGCGGTCGTCGGGGGCGACGGCGCGTTCCTGACGTTCTGGTCGGTCGAGAAGGGCCGCTACCTCAGCGCGTACGAGACGGCGTCCCCGGGCTTCGTCGCCCTCGCCTTATCCCCCGGCGGGCAGTTCCTCAGCGCGGGCGGGGACGGCGTCGTCTCCCTCTGGACGCCTCCCCGCGCCGAGGCGGCCCCCCCCGCGGGGCCGGCCCCGACGCAGGCCGACCTCGACTTCCTCAAGACGGTCAGCCGCGACCTCGAAGACGCGGACCTCGCCGACCTGGCCGAGCGGAAGGATCTGAGGATCGATCACGAGGAGGGGATCGACGACGCCGGCCTGGAACATCTCGCGCGGCTGGTCAACCTGGAAGAGCTCTCGATCCAACGGACGGCCAGGATCCGAGGGGCGGGGCTCGCCCACCTGGCCAAGCTGCCGAAGCTGAGGAAGCTGTACCTGAGCGACGGCCTACCCGACGCGGCGGCCTCCCGATTGGCCCCGCTGAAGAAGCTCCAGGAGCTCTCGCTCGATCGCACCGAGCTGCGCGACTCGGGCATGGCCGCCCTGAAGGGAATGACCGCGATGACGCACCTCTCGCTCGACGAAACGAAGGTGACCGATGCCGGCCTGTCCGCCCTGAAAGGGATGGTCGGGCTCGAGCAGCTCTCCCTCGGCAAGGTCCAGGTCCACGGCCCCGGGCTGGCCAACCTGAAGGGGATGTCCAAGCTCAAGAGCCTGTCCTTTGTGGCCGTGGCGCAGTTCGGGCCGAGCCCCCTGACGGACGCCGGGCTGCTCCATCTCGAGAACCTGCCCGCCTTGCAGTTCCTGAACTTGGACCACACGTCCGTCACGGACGCCGGGATGGCGTCCCTCCGGAAGATCAAGCCGTTGGAGCAACTGTCCCTCGACGGCACGAGGGTCGGCGACGCCGGGCTGGCGCAGCTCGCAGCCCACCCGGGCCTCGCCACGTTGTACCTGCAAGGGACCAAGATCACCGACGCCGGCCTCAAGCCCGTCAAGGGGATGAAGTCGTTGACCCACCTGGGCCTGCGGGTGACCGGGATCACCGACGCCGGGCTCGCCCACCTCGCAGGGATGGACCGGCTCGAGGGGCTCGACCTCGGCCACACCAAGATCGGCGACGCGGGGATCGAGCACCTGAAGGGCCTGAAGGGGCTGAAGGGGCTCGACATCGTCGAGACCGAGGTCACCGACCGCTCGATCCCGATCCTCGGCGGATTCGAGCGATTGGAGCGCATCAATCCGAGGGACTCGAAGATCACCGAAGCCGGCGAGGAGCAGCTCCGGAAGCTGCTCCCGAAGCTCGACATCGACCACGGCTGAGCGACGGCCTGCAGGTGCTGGTTCTCGGACGGTGGAAATGATCGGGAGGCACCCATGATCGAAGGGTCGGTTGGTCGTATTGCAAGAGTGTTCCAGCGGGTCCGGCCCCTAAGGTGACGCCATGTACGATGATCGGCTGCTGAGGGACTTCGGGCTCATGCCCGGCGCGGAGGAGGCGCCGGCCGGGAAGGTCCGAAGCTCGCTCACGCGGGGCAACGCCGCCTTCCAGGTCGTCATGATCCTGCTCATGGTCGGCGGGTCCGCCGGCCTGGGCGTCTGGTTCGCGATCGGCGGGATCCGGGGTTGGGGCGTCGAGCCCGACGCCCCGCTCCTCATCGCGGGCTGCCCGGGCATGCTCGCCCTCGCCGCCTTCCTGGCGTATCACGGGGCCGGCGACGTCAACCTCTGGGTCGAGGTCGACGGCGACGTCGTCCGGGCGCGCCACCTCTACACCCGGCGCGTGACGACCAGGCGCGTCGCCGAGATCGAGGAGGTCAAGACCATGGCGTTCGCCAGGGGGGCCACGGCGCAGCGCAGACGGTGGAATGGTTCGTCGGGCGGGTCCGCGGGATCGAAGTCCGCTTCCCCGTCATGAGGCGCGGGATCCGCGTCTTTCGGCCCGAGATGACCAACGTCTGGGAGCTGATCGCGGCGATGTATTTCGCCATGCAGCAGGAGGGGGAGATCGCCCCCGAGGTCGAGATGTTCGAGGGGCGGCCCTGGGTCGCGCGGGTGACCTGGGCGGACGGTCGATCGGATCCCGGGGGAGGCGGCGGGGCCTCCTCGCAACGGACGGCCTGACGCGCCAGGCCCGGAGGCCGCGAGGCGGCCCCGTCGTCCAGACCAGGATGAGGATGCATGAGCGTCACGACCACGAGCATTTCGTTCAAGGGCGTCGAGCAGGATCGAGTCGTCGCAGCGCTCGCCTCTCCGGCTTCGACGCGGAACTGTTTCGTATCCCCCGTAATCGCCGGCTGGGTGACCGTATTCGACGAGGGCTGCGAGTACGCGAACGAGCCGGAGATCATCGACCTGGCGCGGACGGTCTGCGGCCGTTGCGGATGCCCCGCGGTCGCCTTCGCCGTCATCCAGTCGACGTCCCTCTTCTACTGGATGTTCGACGAGCGAGGGGGGCTCGAAGACAGGTCGTTCGTCGATGAGGGTCGTCGAGTCCCTCGGGCTCTCCGTCGGGGGCTGGGCGGGGAGCCGGAACGCCTCACCCGCCTGGCGAGGCCGGGCGTGACCGGCCGAGACGCCCGCGAGGCGCTGGAACGCAGGAGGATATTCCCCGAGGAGAATCTGGACGACCTCTGCGACCTGCTCGGGATCTATCACTTCCGGCTCCTCTACAGGCACCTCGACGAGTGTTGGGACGCGACGCGGAACGCCGTGGTCTCGTATGACGATCCGGCCTCTGAATTCGTCCGGCAGGCGGGCGAGGAACCCGTCTGGCCGGATTACGTCCGCATTCGGCCGGGAAGACCTTCGGGGGCGAATTGATACCAACCCCGGGCGGATGCGGACGCCGGCGCCCGCCTGGTCGGCGGAACCATCGGATTCGCCCGGGGACTCGACTCGGGATCGAGGTCGTCATGAGAAGCCGATTCGTCCACCCGGTCGCGGCCTTCGCGATGAGCGGGTTTTGGTTCATCGTCTTGTTCCCCTTCGTCGGGCGGTCGGAGGGGTTCGGGGCTCGCGACCTGCCGGTCAATCTCATCGCGACATGCCTGGCCGGACTGACCGTCGCGATGATCTTCCGCCGCTCGATCGTGGCCGCGGAGGGAGCGCGGTTCCACCTCCTCGCGATCGTTCTCCCCGGCGTCGCCGCCTTCGCATTCGGCTGTTTCGTCGGCCTGTTCCAGTGGCTCGGACCGGCCTTCCGCCCGGGCGGAAAGACGTCCCCCGGGATCCTCCTGGTGCCGATCTACTGCGTCGTCTTCGGCCATCTGGCGCTGTTCTTCGTCACGCTGCCGATGGGTTATTTCTCGCAATGGGCGATGCGGCGAGTAGGCTCGGCCGCCGTCGTCGATTCGGCAGGCGGGGGGCCTCTTTCATCACGATCCGCCGGAGATGGGCCTTCGAACCGAGGTGGGGCATGATCAGCTTCACATTCGCTCGAACGGCCCCGCCTCGCGCGACGCGGATCCTGATCGTGCGCGTCCCCGCGGGCGACGCCCCCGTGGAAGTTCGTAAGGCGTGGGTCGGCGTGGAGTTGCCGCTGCACGCGCCCGGACTGCGCAAGGCGAAAGTCGCCGGGTTGCTGGAGCCGCCCTGGGGCCGGCTCGCGACGTGGCTGCGCCGCCTCCCCGGGGTTGGGAGGGCCAAGGTCGGCTATGCCGTTGCGGCCGGGCTCGCGGTCGAGGAACTCGCGCGGCGAAATCCGGCCGCGGCGCGCTGGTTCCGCGAGAACGTCCCGCACCTGCTGGGGCCGGGCCGCCTCTTCGTGTTCGCGCCCGAGGAGTGCCGGACGGTCGAGACCGAATGATCGAGGCCGCTCGCGCCTTCGCGAGCAGTCCGGTCGAGAATCCTACGCAACGTCGGAGCATCCCATGTCGAACGAGAGCCCATCGAACGCCTTCCGGTCGGGGCCGCCGCGCGAGGTCGAGGCGAACGAGATCGAAATCGGCCTCCACCCGCTCCCTCCGCGTCCATCCGGGGAGGAAGACGGAGGGCCCCGGCGGATTCCCGGCCCGATCCTCCTCTGGGGCGACTCGGGACGCAACCTCTTCTGGATCGAGGAGGACGACGACGAGGAAGAGGTCCCCATGATCT
>CALCIC010000361.1 GCA_937907405.1 uncultured Isosphaeraceae bacterium
TCGAGCCAGTCCTTGGTCGCGGGGGTCCCCAGCGGCTCGATCGGCGGCAGCCCCCAGGCCAGGACCATGATCGTCAGAAGCGCGAACGGCATCCAGGCGCGGGCGATCGTCCGGGGAGTCAGGGCCGCGTGGCCGTCGGCGACCTTGACCCCCTCCGAGCCGTCGTCGTCATCCTTGAACCGCCAGACCTCGCGAGGCTTCCAGACCTGGAGGACGGCCACCCCGGCGATCATGCTGGCGACCGAGGCGGCGATGTCGACCAGTTCGAACCCCACGTAATTGGACCAGAAGAACTGGACCAGGGCGAACGCCCCGCCGATCACCAGGAGCGGCGGCCAGACCGCGATCGTCGCGCGCAATCCGGAGACGACCGCCACCAGCCAGAACGGGATCAGGACGGAAAGGATCGGCAGGATGCGGCCCGCGGTGGCGCTCAGGGCCTCGACGTCCAGCTCGGTGACGACGCTCAAGGTCCGCAACGGAATGCCGACGCTTCCCCAGGCGACCGGCGCGGTGTTGGCGATTAGGCATAACAAAGCCGATTGAAACGGATGGAAGCCGAGGCCGACGAGGAAGGCGGCGGAGATGGCCACCGGGGCGCCGAAGCCGGCGCAGCCTTCGATGAAGGCGCCGAACGAGAAGGCCACCAGGACCGCCTGCAAGCGGCGGTCGGGGGAGAGGCCGGCGATCGTCCGCTTCATGACCTCGAACTGGCCGGTGGCGACCGCCAGGTCGTAGAGGAAGACGGCCGCGACGATCAGCCAGACGATCCGGAACAGGGCGAAGACCACTCCCACCCCGGCGCTTGCCAGGACCATCCTCGGGGGCATCTCGAACACCCGCCAGGCGATAAGTCCGGCCGTCGCCAGGCCGGCGAGGGCCGACCTGCCCGCGCCGACCTTGCCGGAGACGAGGAGCCCGAGCAGGGTCAAGACGGGCAGGGCCGCCAGCGCGGTCGAGATCGGCCAGTCGTCGAACGGGTCGTAATTCTGAATCCACACGCGAGGCGTCCCTCGTCAAAGCCGGAAACCGGAACCGAGCCGCGCGGTCCAGCCCGCGGGATCATCCACCTTACGCGAGCCGGGAAGCCGGCGACAGGGGCGAGCGACGCGCGCCGACCGCATCGGCTCCGGCCTTCAAAAACCGATGAGTCCCAATTGTTTGGGCGGGATGCGCCTTGACCTTGGGGCCGAACCGGGGTTAACCTTGACTCGTCTGTCGCGCCGATGTGGTGGAAGGGCGCCCGACCGGCGCTTCCTGGAGCGCGGATGCAAGGAGTCGATGGGTGCAGATCGAGATTTCGACGCGACACGGCGAGTTGAGCGCGGCTCAACAGAAACATCTGAGCGAGAAGGCGGAGAAGCTGACCAAGTTCGGCCGCCTGATGGCGATCGAAATCGCCGTCGCTCAAGAAAAGAACGCCTGGGACGTGGAGATCCTGGTATCGGCCGAGCACAAGCATGACTTCGTAGCGCGTGAGGTGGGGCCCACTCCCGAGACGGCGACGGATCAGTGTCTACACAAGATCGAGAATCAGCTTCGACGGTATAAAGAGAAATCGCAGAACCACAAAGGCGACGTCCCTCAAGGCGGATTCCCCTCGCGACCGGGTGACCAGGCGCTGCCTGACGAACCATCCTGACGGGGCTTCGACGACGTGGAGACCGGCGCGCATTCTGGCGCGAGCATTTCTCGGCATCGCCGCCCAGTGCGAAGCCGCGGGGGTCGGCCCTGGCAGGGCCTCCGACGGTGATCGAGCGCTTCGAGCGTCTCCGCCGCGGACGACGCCGGGGGGACGCAATCAGCCTGGCGGCCCGTCGATGGAGGGGCGGATGAAGCTATTGGATTTCGTTGTCCGAGACAGCATTATCGTCGATCTGAAGGCGACCACCAAGGAAGCCGCCATTCGCGAGATGGTCGGCGGCCTGAACCAGGCCGGGCAACTCGACGACGGCGAGGTGGAGAGCGTGATTCGCGCCATCCTGAACCGCGAGGATCTGGGCTCGACGGGGATCGGGATGGGGGTCGCCGTGCCCCACACCCGGCACCCGACTCTTCAGCGGCTGGTCGGCGCCGTGGCGCTGTCCAAGACCGGCGTCGACTTCGCGGCCCTCGACGGCGATCCCGTCAACATTTTTTTCCTGCTGGTCTCCCCTCAGAACCAGCCCGGCGACCACCTGCGGGCGCTGGAGAACATCTCCCGGCATTTAAAGGACGAACGTTTCGTGAAGTTTCTCCGCCAGGCGACGACCCAGGACGCGGTGGTCGACGTTCTTGAAGAGGCCGACGCGCGCTGAGCATCGTCGAATCGAATCGATTTGGGACGCTCCCCGAAGCATCATGGAACCGAGGCCGGGACCGCCGCTTGGCCCCCAGACAGAGGGCGGGGGCGGGGCGGCGGCCTCGGGCAGAGGGATCACGAACCACACTGTCGCCCACGATCGACGACCCCGGGCCGGCGCCGCGAACCGCCGGCCGCGCCGAGGGTTGATGGTCCCAGGCCAACGCACGCCGATCGAGCCGCTGATGACCCACGAAACGACTGTCGCGCGCCGCCAGATCGAGATCACCAACAGCTTGGGGCTTCACATGCGGCCCGCCGGCAAGTTCGTCAAGACGGCGGACCAGTATCAGGCCGAAGTCCGCGTTCTGTATAATGGAAGGCAGTTCAACGGCAAGAGCATCCTCGACCTGATCAATCTGGCCGTCCCATGCGGCACGCTTCTTGAGATCGAGGCGAGCGGGGCCGACGCCGAGCGGGCCGTCGAGGCGCTTGTGCAACTGGTCTCCGCCGGATTTTACGAAGACGCGAACGGAGAGGCGGTCGAAGCGCCGAAGCCGACGATCGCGGAGCCGCCCCGATGACCGTCGCGCACGAGGGCGCGACCCGCTCCGAGAACGCCCCGCCAGGGCGGCGGCCGCTCGGCCCAGGGGCGGTTCCCGTTCTCAGCGTCGAACCCGCCGGAACCGACTTACGTGACGGGAACCCTGGGATGCAGCCGACGGCTTTCTCGAACAGCCCGCGCGACCAGGAACACGACGCCTCGCTGATGCGGGTCGTCAAGGGGATCGCCGTCAGCCCCGGCATCGCCATCGGTCCGGTGGCGGCGCTCGACCCCCAGGGGTTGAGGCTGCCTCACCGCAAGATCGCCCCCGACGCCGTGGAGGCCGAATTGGCCCGGCTCGATGCGGGCCTGGACGCCTCGGGACGGCTGGCGGCGGACGCCGAGGCCGACGCGCGTTGCCGGCTCGGCCCGCAGTACGCCGACATCCTCGCCGCCCACGCCCGGATGATCTCCGACGCCACTCTTCGAGCCGACGCCCGGGCGCGGATCGAACAGCAGGGGATCTCGGCCGAGCACGCCGTGATCGAGGTCCTGGAAGCGCTCGCCAGCCGTCTCGACCAGCTCAGCGACCCACACCTGTCGGGGCGGGCCGCCGACGTCCGCGACATCGAGGGCCGGATCGTCGGCCAGTTGATCGGCCAGCGTCCCCAGTCGTTCCAGGACGATCTGGCCGCGGCTTCGTTGGCGATCGCCCACGACCTCACCCCCAGCGAGACCGCGCAGCTCGACCCCGCGCTGGTCCTCGGCTTCGCGACCGAGGCGGGGGGGCAGACGAGCCACACCGCCATCGTGGCCGCGGCCCTTGAGATCCCGGCGGTCGTCGGCCTGGGAGCGATCCTCGAAGCGGCGCGGTCGGCCCGCCTGGCGATCATCGACGGCGACGAGGGTCTGGTGATCTTCGACCCCGATCCGCCGACCCTGGAGCGCTACCGCGCGGCGGCCGTCGACCGATCGGCCCGGTACGACGTGCTCTCCGAGCAGGCCGGCCTGCCGGCCGAGACGCTCGACGGGGCCAAGGTGGAGCTGTTCAGCAACATCGAGTTCGTCGACGAGGTCGACGCCTGTCTGAAGTGGGGCGCGGCGGGGATCGGCCTGTACCGGACCGAGTTCCTCTACCTTCGCTCGCCGACCCCCCCCACCGAGGAAGAGCAGTACCAGGCTTACTCGGCGGTGATCCGCGCGCTCGACGGCAAGCCGATCGTCATCCGGACCCTCGACCTCGGCGCCGACAAGCTGACTTCGTACCAGAAGACGGCCTCGGGAGAGGCGAACCCCGTGCTGGGGCTGCGCAGCCTTCGGTTCTCGCTCCGCCATCCCGAGTTGTTCCGCACTCAGCTTCGCGCGTTGCTCCGGGCCGCGGTCCAGGGCGACGTCCGCATCCTCTTTCCATTGGTGTCCACGCTCGACGAGTTGCGACGCGCCCGCGCCATGCTGGGCGAGGTCGCCGCCGAACTTCGAGCCGAGGGGCGGTCGCTTCGCGACGCGGTGCCCGTGGGCATCATGGTCGAGGTGCCGGCGGCCGCACTCATGGCCGACCAATTCGCAAAGGAGGTGGATTTCTTCTCCATCGGAACCAACGATCTGATCCAATATACGCTCGCCGTCGATCGGGCCAACGAGACCGTGGCCGACCTCTACAGCGCCGCCGACCCCTCCGTCCTCCGCCTGATCGCCATGGTGGTCGAGGCCGCCGAGAAGCGAGGGATCGAAGTCAGCGTCTGTGGCTCGATGGGGGGCGAACCGCTTTACACCATGTTCCTGCTGGGTCTGGGCCTTCGATCCTTGAGCATGCCTCCGCACCAACTGCCTGAAGTCCGCCGCGTGATCCGCGGCGCGCGGCTCGACGCCGCCCGGGCCCTGGCCGCCGAGGCGCTTCGGCTCGATTCCGCCCGGGAGGTCGTCGCGCTGCTTCAGGCCGCGTTGCGACCGATCCTGGAAGCGGCCCAGGCGAAGACGGAGAACGCCCCGACCTCTCGTTGAGCACGCGCCCCAGCCGGCGCCGTCCGACCCGGTCGATCCTCCAACCGACGTCCCCAGGGTTCGCCCCCGCCGCCCTTCAAGGCGGCCGCGCCGAACACTCACGACAAACCCGAAACACTCTGAGCCGACTCCACCCACGACGCCCCCGCGACCCGACGGCGACGACGCATTCATCGAACCGTCGCGCCGATCCGCCTCGCCCTCGCCCTCGCCCGTCGCCGGCCCTCGTGGAGTGATTTGAACGCACGCCATGTCCAAAGCCACCAAGATCCGCCTCCGATTCGCCAAGGGCGGCGACCTCCGCCTGGCCAGCCATCACGACGTCATGCGTTGTCTGGAGAGGATGGTCCGTCGCGGCGCGATCCCCGTCGCCGCCAGCCAGGGGTTCTCGCCCCGTCCCAAGATCGTCTTCGCCCTGGCGATGGGTCTGGGGATCGAAGGCCGGCGGGAGATCGTCGACTTCGAGTTGACCGAACCGATGGAGCCTTCCGAGCTGCGCGACCGACTGGCGGCGGTGTCGTTCCCCGGCTTCACATGGCTCGACGCCGAGGCGCTTGACGCCAAGGCGTCGGCCCCCAAACCCGTGTGGGTCGAGTACGACCTGCCGATCCCGGAGGGGCGTCGCCAGGCCGCGACCGCCGCCGCGGCGACTCTCATGGCCAGCTCGTCCCGCGAGGTGACGAGGCGACGGTCGGATCGCGACCGCGAGGTCGTCTTCGACATGCGGCCGTTCCTGATCGACGCCCGAATCACTGATGAAGGGGTGTTCCGCGCCCGCCTGAAGGTAACCCCGGAAGGTTCGGTCCGCCCCGAGGAAGTCCTCGCCAGCCTTGGGATTCGCGACCTGCTCGACGACGGCGCCGTGCTCGTCCGAACCCATGTGGAACTGGCCCCCTGAACGCATCCCGCCGCCGGTCGGCCGCCCCTTTGGCGAGCCGCCGGCGCCGTCTCGAAACAACCAACCGCAACCGCGATCAAATCCGGAAACAACCGCATGAAGAAAGAAATGCTGATCAACGTGCTCCAGCCCGAGGAGTGCCGGATCGCCATCATCGAGAACGGCGTCCTTGAAGAGCTGTACGTCGAACGCACGAGCCACGAGAGCTATACCGGGAACATCTACAAGGGCAAGATCGTCAATCTCGAGCCCGCCATCCAGGCCGCGTTCGTTGATTTTTCGGTGGGCCGCAACGGGTTCCTCCACGTCTCCGACGTCGAGCCGCAGTACTACGACCGCCACGCGGCCGTCGACGACGAGTCCGACGCCGGCCCCAGCCCGGCCGCGGGCCCCGGCGCCCGGCAGCGCGAGCCGCGTCGCGAGAATCGCGATCGCGACCGTCCCGAACGCCGCCCCAAGGCCGATCCTCACCAGGCCGATTTCGGTCCTCCTCAGCTTCCCCCCCGCGGCGACGACCGAGGACGCGACCGGGACCGCGACCGTGAGCGGCCGGATCTGTCGATCAAGGGGCAGCGTGATCGTTCCGAGTCGCCGAGGCGGTTCGGCGAGGGGCTCGTCGACGACCGTGAGAACTCGGGCTCGCCGCAGCCGCCGAGCCTCCCCGCGCCGCCTCCCCGCGCCGCCGACCTCAATGAAGCTGAGCTCCGCCCGGCCGGTGGAGCGGAAGAAGCGCCGACCTCCTGGTCCGACCCCGTCGACTTCGGCTGGGGGACCGACCGGGATCGAGGACGCGACCGCGATCGAAACCGCGAACCCGAACGGCCGCGCGACCGCGACCGCGAGTTCGGGCCGGCCGAGCCCGCCGGTTCGTCGTGGTCCCAATCGCGCCCCGAGGCCGAGCCGTTCGACCCCGACCTTCCTCCCAGCCGCACCCAGGGCCGAAAGCGGCCCGAGCCGTCTTCCGACCCCGACTTCGAGCTCGACGAGCGGGGCCGGCCTCGCTCGCTGTTCGGCGCTCCCGAGCCGACCTCGGAGCGTGGCGAACCCGAGAGCTTCGAGGCCGAATCGCCGGCTCGGGGCGGCCGTGAGCCGCGCCGCGGCCGAGGTCGCGGCCGTTCGACGCCGCCGCCGGCCCCCGCCCAGGACGAGTTCGAGCCCGAGGTCGTCGAGACGGTCGCCGACCTGGTCGACGAAGGGCCGAGCGAGCCGCCGCGCCGTGGAGGGCGGGCGGCGATCCGCTCCCGAGGCGGCGCCCGGCCCGCGCCGGAGCGCCCGCGCGAGCCTCAGCCGGTCGAGCGCCCCGCCCCGCGGTCGGCCCCGATCGAGCCCGCCGCCCGACGTCCCGAAAGCTTCGACCGGCCGACCGAGCCCGACGCCGACCGGACCCGGCCCCACAACCGCGCCGGCGAGCCGGGCTACGTCCCGCGCCGCGAGCGCCAGCGCGGCGTCGAGCCGGAATTCGGCGCCATGCCCGGCCCGCGGTCGAACCAGGAACCCGACGACCGCCGGTTCGATCCGCTCGCCGAACTCGACCCGCGCGACCTCGCGGAGGCCGACGACGAGGGCGAGTCGGAAGCCGGCGCCGCTCAGGGGAAGGCCGAAGGCCGCCGCCGTCGTCGTCGACGCGGTCGCAAGCGCGATCGCCCCGAGGTCGAGTCGACGACCGGCCCCGAGCTCGAGCCCGAGCTGTTCGACGCCGAGTTCGACGAACCCAACGGCTTCCGCGAGCCGGCCCCGGCGTACGGCCGGAGGTCCGACGACCTCCACGACGACGAGATCGACGTCGACGACCTGGAGGAGGTCGACGCCGACGAGGACGACCTCTTCCACGACTCGGCCCGGTCGGCCGTCGAGGAAGAGATCGACCCCGAGCTCGAGCAGGAGATCCGCAACGAGATCAAGGAGATCGAGGAGCTGGAGCGCGAGATGGGCCTCCGCGGCCCGGTCGAGGCGCGTCCTCGGCGCGGCGACCCCGCCGGCAAGTTCGGCCGCGGCCGGGGGCTGGTCAAGCCGCCGCTCCAGGAGATCTTCCGCCGCGGCGACGAGGTCCTCGTCCAGTGCATCAAGGAGAG
>CALCIC010000362.1 GCA_937907405.1 uncultured Isosphaeraceae bacterium
TTCGCGGGCACGCTCGTGACCTTCGGCATCCTGGCGGGGATGACGAGTTCGCTGCTGGTCGGCAACCTCAGCCAGCCCCGCGTTCTGCTGGCCATGGCGCGCGACGGCCTGCTGCCGATCCGCTTCTTCGGCGCCATCCATTCGCGATTCAAAACCCCCTGGAAATCGACCATCCTGGTCGGCCTGGTGGTGGCGCTCGGCGGCGCGCTCGCCCCGCTCGACTTCCTCGCCGAGCTTGTCAGCATCGGTACTCTGTTCGCATTCGTGATCGTCTCAGCGGCGGTCTGGATTCTCCGGATCACCGATCCCGACGTCCCCCGCCCCTTCCGCGCTCCCTGCGTACCGTTCGTCTCGTCGATGGGGGTGCTGGTCAACGGCGGCCTGATGTTCTGGCTCGGCAAGGACAACTGGGTCCGCCTGATCGTCTGGTTGTTGGTCGGCATGATGATCTATCTGGGCTACAGCCGTCGGCACTCCATTCTGGGACGTTCAACCCCCGACGTCGCGGATCCGGTTCCCACGCCCTCCCCCTCGCCCTACAATAAGCCGTAGGGTCGTGTCGGCGAGGCGAGGAGATCGTTTCTCATGAACCACCGGATTCGATTTCGATCCATCGGAGAATTGTTCCTCGTCTGCGTCTGCGTCGTCCTCGCCCTGCCGCCGCCGGCCTCCCCGGCTGAAACCCAGGGATCGGGCGTCTCCGTCGTCACGCTTGGACCGGGTGAAACGCGTTCGATCTCCCCGGGCGATCTCGGAGCCGGTCGCCGCCACACGCTCATGATCACGCTGGAATCCGCCCCCTTGGGCCCCGTCGATCGTGTGACGGTTGCATTCCAGGGGCCCGGCGACGCCCCCGTTCGGAAGGAGCTTCACGCGGGCGATCCCGACCTGTACGTTCCCTATCGCCAGGACGAGGCCGGGGCCCCGACGCTGACGCTCGCGCGGGCCGAATCGCCTGGCCGCGACGCGCCCGTTCGGGTCCGCGTCGAATGGCGTGAAGAGACGGTCGCGCCGGACGACGAGCCCGCGCTGGAAGCCGAGCCCAACGACGACTGGAGAACCGCCAACCGGCTGATCCTGGGTCGCGACGTCTACGGGACGGCCGACGACGTCGACTATCTTGAGAACCTCAAGGAAGGGAAAGCGGGCCTCGACTGGTTCCGGTTCGAAGTCGCCGAGGCCGGGCCGATCCTGGTCTACTTCCAGCTCGACCTTCTCGACCGCGACGTGTCGGCGAACCTGCGCGTCTTCACCGTCGACGCTCAGACCGGACGGCCCGAGCCGTATCTCGTGGGCAAGGACCCGATGGAGATGGTCCACGACCGCGAGCGCGAGCGCTACTCGACCCACCTGAGCCGAACGTTCACGAAGGGGACCTACTACCTTCAGGTCAACGCCAATCATCCCAGTTACATCCTCCGCACCCGGGTGCTCCCGGTCCCCCCGTACGACGACCCCGGACGGGCGGTCGAGGCCGGGATGCACTACATCATGAACGTCGGCGACGCCTGGTTCGCGCAGGTGCCGCGCGAGGGGAACGTCTACGTCCGAGCCGACGGCCTGCACGACACCGCGACGCGATGCACGGCCTGCCACGCGTCGAGCTTCTCCACCGAGGCCAACCTCGCGGCCCATCGAGCAGGCTATCCGATCGTCGCCAAGGACGGCTTTCAGTACGTCATGGACCGGATCGCCAATTCAATCACCCCCCTTTACGGCGACGACGGCCTGTACTGGCAGCGGTTCATCGCCATCCCCCTCCAATCGCAAGGCACGCAAGGCGGCTTGACCTCCGATTTCGAGCGCGAGGTGTCCGGCGAACAAACCGAGATGGTCGCGCGGTTCGGCCCGTTCCTCAAGGCCGCATGGGAGGACCGACGGGACCTGCCCCCCGACGAGATGAACGGCGTCGTCCCCCTGGACGGGAAGTTCGAGCTCGCCTGGCGCGACTGGGTCGTGCTTTCAGAGATATCCCGACGCTCCGGAGACGCCTCGTACGAGAAGGCCGCCGCCAACGTCGCGAAGATCCTTGGCGAGCGCGCGGCCGACCTTCGGATCGAAACCCTTCAGGATCGCATCCACCGAATCCACGCCTGGTCTTTGATCGACAAGATCAAGCATGCGAACAAGATCAAGCGTGAGACCGGCGCTCTGCTGGCGCTTCAGAACCAGGACGGCGGCTGGCACGAAACGGACGTCAAGCCTGGACCAAGCTCGGTTTACGTGACGGGGCAGCTTATCTATACATTCCTCGAAATCGGCTTGCCTCGCGATCATCCGGCGATCGCGCGCGGGCTCCGCTACTTGCTTGCCGAGCAGCAGGATTTCGGCGGATGGTTCCAGACGGAAACGCATGAAAATTTCCGCACCCCCATGCGCGAGACCCGATACGCCGTGATGGCGCTCGCCCGCGCCTTCCCTCGGCCGGGCGGTTCGAAGACCTCGTGGGGCAACCGGGACGGGCGACCGGCCCGGCCGCCGCGCGGGGATTCCCTCGTTCACACGCTCGACGATCTTGAAAACCTGTGGGACGTTCCGAAGGACGACCGAGCCGCGTTCTCGGCCGCGATCGTGGAGCTTCTCGACCACCCCTCGCCGCTGGTTCGCGCGTCGGCCGCCGCCTGCCTGGGACGAATCGGGCGCCCCGAGTCCGCCGAGCCGCTGGCCCGAAAACTGGCGGACCCGTCCAAGATCGTCTGGCGCGCGGCGGCCCAGGCGCTCCGGAAGCTCGGCAATCGCGGCGTCGGCCTCGACGCGATCAAGACGGCGCTCGTCGACCCGGACGCCCGCGTTCGGCGCGGCGCCGCGCGGATCTTCGCGTACCAGTTCCAGGGCATGGATGAGCGAGTCGACATCGCCGACCGACTGATCGCGATGACCGAGGACGTCGACCTGTTGACCCGGCTTCAAGCGCTTCGGTCGCTCCGGCAGTGGTTCTATCGTACGTCCAACCTGGCCCTTCAAAAGCGAATCGTCGAAGCCTATCTCGGTCGGATGGCGGTCGAGGGCGTCGCTGTGATCCGCAAGAATCTGAGCGAAGGGCTCTACATCATGCTCGACGAGAATCTCGGCGGCGGCGTCAGCCTCCAAAAAAACCTCGCCGCGCTTCCCGAGTCGTTCCGCTCGCGCGTGCTGGAAGCCCGCGTCGCCGTGGAGCGAGAGGTTCTCCTTCGGCCGATCCTCGCCGCCCTCCAACAGGGGGGCGCCGAGCAAAGGGCCGGCGTACTCCAGGCGTTCGACGGTTCGTTCTTCAAGGGACGCACCTACGCGCGACGGCCGGAGAACCAAATCGACGTCGGCAACGACCGCGAATTCGGATTCTTGTATGACGTTCCGCTCAACGATCTCGAATCGACGTTCACCTTGCTCCTCGACGCTCCTCTGCCGGCCGAGAGCCGGCGTCGAGCGCTTCGACTCGCGAGGTTCTTCCAGGCGCCGGCCCGAACCGAGAACTCCGCGATCCAACTCGCCCTCCTCGACGCCGCCCTCGATCCGGACGCCGATGTGAGGAAGGAGGCCCTTGATCTGATCCGTGATACGATGCGGTTCGCCGGCGCCGAGTCCGATCCGGTCCTCCTGCGGCGGATCGCTCGACTGATCGTGGAATCCGATGAAGCTCGCCCCGCCCTGATCGCGGCGGTCGGCCGCAACAGCCGGCTCGCCGATCGCCCTGAGATCGCCGGCGCCGCCGTGGCCCTGCTCTCGCGAACCGAGAACGCCGCCGAGCTGCTGCCGCTGCTGGATCGACCCGAGGCCTCCGATCAAGACGTGTTGAACGTCGTCCTCGGCGTCTGGGAACGATTCGACCATGCTCAGCGCGTCCGCGCCCTGCAAGTGCTGCTCGGCCGCCCAGCGCTCGTCGATCGTGAGGATCCCCCGGGCGCGGTCGTCGAGTTGTTTCAAAAGGCTCTGACCGACTCGTCCGAGTCGGTTCGCGAGCAGGCGGTGCTCGGCCTGAGCCGTCTGCCGAAGTTGAGCGCCGGGCGGAACGCATCGCGTTTGTACATGAGCATACTTGCCGACGACTCGCCGAAGATCCGGCGTTTGGGCCTGGCCGCGACGGCGCAGCGGTCGTCGTTCTGGGAACGTCCCGAAGCGCGTGAGCACCTCGCCCGCCTCCTCGTCGACGTCGACGGCGCCGTCCGGTCGGATGCGCTCGACGTCGTCCGGAACCACCGTCTAGCCGGCCGGCATCCCACGCTGGCGCGGCGCGTCAAGGCGGTCGCGAGCGATCCGACCCTGGCCGCGAAGGCCGACGCGCTGCTCCGCGCCTCGGGTCTCGACCCGGCCGAGGTGACGGCCGACCTCGAACCCGCTCGTCCTCGGTTCCTCAGCTTCGACCTGTTCCGGCGCACCGTGGAGCCGCTGTTCCACCAGCCGAGCGCCGACGGCCGATCATGCTCCGAGTGCCATGCGAACCACACCATTCTGCGGATCGTCGAGGACTCCGCGATCAACTATCAATCGGCCCTCAAGGTCGTGAACCTCGGCGATCCCGAGTCGAGCCTGCTGCTGCGCAAACCACGAAGTCCACAGGGTCAGGGAGGCGAGGACGCGGGCAGCCCCACCGGCCTGACGCATGTCGGCGGAGGGCGCTGGGAGGACGCCGACCATCCCGCCTATCGAGCGATACTCGACTGGATTCGAGACGCCGGCCGCACGAACGATGAAAGCTACGCCGCCGCCCGCGTGTCGGCCGACGGCCACGCCCCCGGCTTCGACCCCGGGCGAGCCTCCGACGGCGACCCTTCGACGTTCTGGCAGACCGAATTCCAGGGGGCGACGCCCGGCTATCCCCACGAACTGGTCGTCGATTTGCACGAGTCTCGATCCATCAACTCCATCCTCTACGTTCCCCGCCAGGACGAAAGCGTGGGCCGCGTGCGCGAGTACGAAGCGTCCATCTCCAGCGACGGTTTGATTTGGTCTCCGCCGGTGGCGCGCGGGGCCTGGCCCGACGATCCGACCATCAAGCCGATCCCCCTCGACGGCGCGAAGGCGCGGTACGTCCGACTCCGCGGCCTTTCCGCCGTCGACGGCGGCCCCGTGATGAGCGCCGCGGAGATCATCGTCGAAGCCGACGAATCAGCCCCGCGCTGATTCCACGCACAAGCACCCCCCGATCATTCGAAGAATCCGGACTCCGGGCTCTTGACTCCCAAAACTTTGTATGACAAAGTAACAGTCCTGATGCATTGACACCTGGGGAGGGGGACGATGGGGACCGACGTCGACGTGAAGGGCAAGGGATCGGGCCTGCTCCAGGGCGTGCGCGATCTGGACTTGATCTTGAGGGGCGAATTGACGCGGCCCGCCTCGTTGCGGAACGGCCGGGTCGAGATCGCGCCGGGGCGGTTGTCTCGGGTGATCGTGGTCCTCTGCATGAGTTACGGACTCTGCATGGCGACGTTCGCCGTTTTCTCGCGGAACGGGCCGGCGCTTGGCCAGGTCGTGGCGACGATGATCAAGGTTCCGCTCCTGTTCTACCTCACGCTGCTCGTCACTCTGCCGTCGCTTTATGTGTTCAACGCGCTGGTGGGGTCGCGGCTGAGCTTCTCCGCGGTGGTCCGTTTGCTGGTCGCGACCCTCGGGGTGAACGTCGCGGTGCTCAGTTCACTGGGGCCGATCGTGGCGTTCTTCTCGGTGAGTACGACGAGTTATCCGTTCATGATTTTATTCAACGTGGCGGTGTTCGCGACCGCCGGGTTCCTGGCGCAGATGTTCCTGCTCCAGACGCTGCAACGGCTCAGCATGGCTCAGACGTTGATCGAGGCCTCGCCCGAGGCGCCGGACGCGGAGACGCCGAGCGCGATCCGGCCGCTGTCCGACCAGTTCCTGGGCCGACACGTTAAAACGATCTTCCGCCTCTGGATGGTCGTCTTCGGCCTCGTCGGGGCGCAGATGGGATGGGTCTTGCGACCGTTCGTCGGCAACCCCGACGTGCCGTTCACCTGGTTTCGGGGAAGACAGTCCAACTTCTTCGAAGCCGTGCTCCATACCCTGGGCAGCCTCTTCTCCTGAGTCGATCCGCCGGTCGAGGCGTCCCGAACCATGCGCTGGACTTTGTTTCACCAAGCCGACCTCGTCCTTCGCGGAGGCGCCGAGCGGGACGGGCTCACATGGCGGTCTCGACTGGCGGTCGTGATCGTGTTCGGGATGTTCTACGGCGCGGTGATGGGGTCTTACGGCGGCCTCGACGCCGACCGGCCTTGGCAGATGCTCTACTCGGCTCTCAAAATGCCGTTGCTGCTTTCGGCGGCGTTCCTGCTCAGCCTCCCCACGTTCTTCGTGCTCAACACCCTGCTCGGGCTTCGTTCGGATTTCCCCCGCGTGGTTCGCGCCCTGGTTTCGACGCAGGCGGGGCTGACGGTCGTACTCGCCTCGCTGGCTCCGATTACGGCGTTCGCCTACATTTCGGGGATCGACTACCAGCCGGCGATCCTCTTCAACGCCCTGATGTTCGGCGCGGCCAGCCTGGCCGCCCAGGGGCTGCTCCGCCGCGAATACCGGGCCCTCATCGCCCGCAACCCCGCGCACCGGGCGATGCTCCGCGCCTGGCTCGTGGTCTACGTCTTCGTGGGCGTTCAGATGGGTTGGGTCCTTCGGCCCTTCATCGGGGCGCCCGGCCGACCGGTCCAGTTCTTCCGCGAGGACAGTTGGAGCAACGCTTATCTCGCAGTCTGGGACCTCGTCTGGAGCGTCGTCGGCTAGCGTCCGCGCGGTTCGACGCCCAGCAGATGGCGGACGAAGAAGTCGCGGCGGCGGCGGTCGCCGTATTTGCCTCCGCCGGCGCCGTGGTCGGCGCCGGGGAAGACGATCAGATCAAAATCCTTGTCGGCCTTGATGAGCGCGTCCACGACCTGCATGGTCGAGGCCGGATCGACGTTGCGGTCGAGTTCGCCCACGGTCAGAAGCAGCTTGCCCTGGAGTCGGTGGGCCATCGTCACGTTCGATTGCGCGGCGTAATGGGGGCCGATCGGCCATCCCATCCACTGTTCGTTCCACCAGATCTTGTCCATGCGATTGTCGTGGCAGCCGCAGTCGGCCGCGCCGACCTTGTAGAACTCGGGGTGAGTGAGCAGGGCGCCGAGCGCGTTCTGGCCGCCGGCCGATCCTCCGTAGATCCCGACCCGGGAGACGTCCATCGCCTTGTCCTTCTCGGCGGCGGCTTTCATCCAGAGAATGCGGTCGGCGAAGCCCGCGTCGGCCAGGTTCTTCCAGCAGACGTCGTGGAAGGCGCGAGACCGCCAGTTGGTCCCCATGCCGTCGATCTGGACCACGATGAAACCGAGTTCGGCCAGCGCCTGGTGAGGGTGGTAAGTCGCGAACCGCTTGGGGACGAACGCCCCGTGCGGCCCCGCGTAGATCTGTTCGACCACCGGGTATTTCTGACTGTCCTGATATGTGGAAGGTCGGAAGATCACGCCGTAGACGTCGGTCTCGCCGTCTCGTCCCTTGGCCACGAACCGCTCAGGGGCCTTCCAACCGGCCGCTTGAAGCGCCGTTGCGTCGGCCCGCTCCAGCTCGCGGACCAGACTGCCGTCCGCGACCTTGCGCAGCTCGACGACCGGGGGCGCGTCGACGCGTGAATAGGTGTCGACAAGGTACTTGCGGTCGGGCGAATACTCGATCTGATGCGTCCCGTCGCCGGCGGTCAGGACGACCAGATTCGAGCCGTCGAAATCCACCCGCGCGCAGTGGACGTGGTAAGGATCCTGATTGGCGTGAATCCCCCCCGCGCGGAACCAGACCTGGCGCGCTTCCTCGTCGACGAGGTCGACGCCGAGGACCACCCAGGGGCCCCGG
>CALCIC010000363.1 GCA_937907405.1 uncultured Isosphaeraceae bacterium
GAATCCGGCGACCCTCATCCGCCCTTCGGGCACCTTCTCCCGGGGGGAGAAGGGAATTCGGCCCTCGCTTCTCATGTGATCTCAACGCAAACGGCGCAACATCAAAACTCGCGCTTTGGGCTGGTACCGGCCTTCTCGTCACCCCCAACCCGACATGAGCCAATCGCGCAACGTCAGAGAGCGCCGGCGCGGGGGTTTTCCTTGCGACCGCGGCGTCTGCAAGGAAGCGGCTCGGAGATATTCATTCGCCAAGCGCCGAATCAAGCGAGTTCGCTTTGAAGCTCGAGAGGAAAGCGACTCCGGCCGTTCTTCTACGGGGTATGCCGAAGCATCCACCAAGATATTCCGCGAACGGATATCGTTACCCTATGGGTGACGACCGGAGCCGCTTTCAATTTCCAGGATAACGACGCGTGCAAGAACTTAGAAGGGCACGTCAGAAAAATCGCGGGGCGGCGGGGACTTGGGAGCCGGCTTCGGCGTCGGCGTCGGCTCCTCGGGGGCCGGCGTCGGATTCACGGCCCTGGGCGCGGCCTTCTTGACGGCGTCGCCGGCGTCTTTCTTGTGCTTCTCAAGGGCTTCGGAGTACGCGCTGTACGCCTCGTCGTCGAGGTAGCCGTCGATGATCGCCTGGAGCTCGCCGAACTGCGCCTGAAGGTTCTTGGTGAGGACGGTCGATTTGGCGGTCTCGAACGATTCCTTGGTCGCCTCGTCCTTCAGCTTGGCGAGGGATTCGCCGAAGGTCGCGGGACGGGGAAGGGCGACGTACTCCTTGAGGAGGGCGCCCAGGCCGTCCCAGTCCTCGCCGTCGAGCCGCGACTGCATCATCCGTTCGAGCCGGCCGCGCAAGGCGACCTGATCGACGACCTCGTCGCGGAGCGCGTCGAGTCGCACCTGATACTTGGCGGCGACCGGGAGCGGGTCGACGGTGATCTCGCGCTCCTCCGAGCTTTCGCCGGGCATCATGGGGAACTCGGCCAGCGGCTCCGAGTTGCCGGCCAGCAGGCGGAGCTTGACGACCGCCCGGATGCTGCCGGGAGGGACCTCGATGCGGCCGGAACGGTCGGTCATGCCGACCTCGCGGGGCGTCCCGTCGGGCGCGGCGCGCTCGGTCAGCGTGTAGCCGGCCGCCGGCGACTTGTCGGTTTTGGTGACGAACCGCAGGTGCAACGACGCATCGCCCGCCTTGATGCCGAGGGCCGCCAGCGTGTTCGGCCGCGCCATCCGTCTCGTGAGTGGATCGCGGAAGGCGCTGACGATGGCGCACCGCGCGATCGAGCCCTCGATCGACTCGGCCACGAGATAGGTGAAGGCGATCCGGGTGATCCGCACGGTCTCGTCCTGCATGCTGATCAGCCTGATCGGGATGAACGTCGTTCCCTTGACGACGACCGCTCCCAGGCCGCTGGCCGGCGTGAGCGCCGAGCCGCGGACCTTGAGCAGCGCCCGCCCCCCTTCCTCCCCGTTGATGAGGGCCGACGGGCTGAACAGGTTTTGCGCGAGCGCGAACAGCGCCCGAGGCAAGTCGCGCGACGACGGCGCCTTTTGGTCCTGAAGCGGCCCCAGCCAGCGCGTCGCGACGTCGTACTCGCGTCCCGAGAACGCGAGCCCCGCCCCTTCGGGGTCGGCCGCGACCCAGACCAGCCAGACCTTGTCGAGCGACGGATCAAACCCCGAGAGCGAACCGACGTCAAGCCGCGCGAGCCCCTCGCCGGCGAGTGGACTGGGACGCGGAGCGACCGAGATCGACCAGGCCGGCCCGATGAACCTCCGCGCCAGATCGATGAATTGATGAACTACATGCTGGCGCAAAGAATTATCGATGCGAGCCGACGGATCGGCGGCCAGATGCAGCTCGATCTTGTACGGCTGGCGGTCGATCGGCAGGGCCTCGCTCGGCGGCGCGGGCGCGTCGGCCCGGCCGCTGGAAGGGCCGGCGGTCAGGAGCAGCGCCGCGAGCAGGACGACGGTCATTCCGCGTTCCAGGGATCTTTGGCGACCCACGGGGCGACCTCCCAGGTTTCGATGTTCTGATAGAGGGATGCGGCCTCCTCTCCGGGGCCTTTCAGGCGGTTCCGCCAGGCGTAGCGGGCGGTCGTCTGCCAGAGGGGCAGCACGGGGAGCTCGTCGCGCAGCTCGCGGTCGATCTGGAGGGTCGCCCCCTTGGCGGTCGGCCATTCGGAGGCCCGTTCGAGCTGAAGCAAGAGCTGAAGAATCCGGGGGCTGGCGGCCGAGGAAAGAGCGTCGGCGGCCGGCGGGGCGTCGTAGCCGGGGCAGATCATCGGCCCCGCGTCCAGCACCGGCTCGTCGCATCGCAGCACGCGGTACGCCAGGTCGAACCGGCGGCCGGCGCGCAGCTCCGCCTCAAGCTGGGATTCGGGCGCCTCGACGGCCTCGATTTCGACCCGGGCCAGCTTGAAGGCGTCGACGAGGCGGGGGACGACCGCGCGAACCTCGGCGACGGCCGGGTATTCGAGCTTCAGCTTGATCGGCTCCTTGCCCAGTTCGCCCCGGGCCAGGGCCACGAGCGCCGCGGCGAGCACGGGGTCGTGGGTCAGCGGCTTGACCCCCGGCGCGTCGGCGTACCCCCCCCTGGGGAACACCCCGTCGGCGGGTGCGTCGGAGTCCGCGGCGGCGTGTTTGAGCACCGTTTCCTCGAGGAGTCCCTTGCGGTCGATCGCGTAGGAAAGCCCGCGCCGGAGCATCCGGTTGCGGAGCGCCGGGTTGCGGCCGTCGAGGGCGATGACGTGGATCGCCGGTTGCGCGTAGCGGCCGATCTTCACGTCGGGATTCGCCGCGAGGTCCGCGAGATGGTCGGGGGGCGCGTGGGCCAGCACGGTCGCGTCGCCTCGCAAGAACGCCGCGAGCGCGGCGGCCGGTCGATCGTACCGGATTTCTCGGATGCGCTTGAGCTTCGGCGTCGGCAGGCCGGCGCTCGACTCGGACCGGGCGCGAAGCTCGATCATCCGGGGGGTCGAGACCGCGGCGGTGAACGGGCCGTTTCCGACCAGCTCGCGCCGCTGCGCCGAGACGATCACGCGGCCGTCGAAGCCGGCGTGCGCCGGGCCGACCGGCGCGTCGAGCCAGAACGCGGGCTTGAGCAGCGGCTGTTTGAGACGGAGTTCCAGCCGGCCGTCGCCGGAGGGTTCGACGCGGTCGAGCAACTCGGCCCATCGCGCCTGATACTTGGCCGGATTCTGGGGGTCGCAGCGGTCGATGAGCGTGCGAGCCACGTCGACCGCCGACGTCGCCCGCGAACCGTCCGACCAGGCGACGTCGGGCTTGACGCGGACGATCAGGCGGCGGCCCAGATCGGTCGACTCCAGGCCGGCGGCGAGTTGGCCGGCGACCTCGCCGCGTCGCGCCTCGTCGCCGTCGGCGGCGAGCAGCGGCAGGAACAAGAGTCGGCTCACGCGCGCGTCGGCCGGGCTCCTGATCCAGGGGCCCAGCGGAGACGGCACGTCGTCGACCGCCACGTCGAGGGTCGGCTCGGCCTGGAACGCGCGGACGTATTCCGGTTCGAGCTCGTCGGCCGTCGGCCAGATCCGCAGCGCTTCGGCGAGCGCGTCGAGCCGGTCGGGGCCGGAGGCCGATCCGCCGGCCTTCGCCCGCTCTCGCGCGGCGGTCGCGAACTTCTCGCGAAGGCTTTTCACCTGCTTGTGCTCGGGGGCGACCGTTTCCAGCTCGTGGAGGATCTTTCGAGCTTTGGGGTAGACCCCCAGGTCGAACGCCTTGACGATCCGGACGGCGTAGGCGTCGGAAACCTCGTCGAGCAGGCCCGGATAATCCCGCTTCCGCGCCAGCAGCTCGCGGAGCAGACGGAGCCCGCGCTCCCCCTCGCCGTCGCGGAGCGCTTGTCGGCCCTCGGCGAACAGCAGCTCGTTGACGTGGTCGGCGAGTCCCGGCCAGGCGGGGTTCCGCATCTGGACGCGGAGATAGTGCTCGAACGCCTTCGTGAATTCACGAGCTCGGACCAGGCGCTCGCCCTCGGCCAGCAGCATGTCTTCAAAATATTGGACGTCTTTGATGTGCTGGCGCTTGACCTTGAAGTCGCGCGCGTCGCCTCGCCCGCCGGGGCGGTCTTGCAACAGGTGGACGGCGATCTCGCGATCGGCCTCGATCTCGAGTTCGCCCCTGGGGTCGACCTCCTCGACGCGGCTCGGCCGGCCGGGGAGGCCGACGTTGCCTTCGGGGGGAAGGATCGCTCGCTTGCCGCGCTTGCGGTCGAGTTCCTGCTGGAGTTTGACGCGGTCGATGACGGGCAGGGGCCGCGGGCTCACCGGCTCGACGATCAGCACCGTGCCGTCCAGCAGCGTGACCCGGTCGAACGGATAAGCGCGCAACAGGTCGGCGGCGTTCGTCGTCGGAGCCGACTGCGGGGCCTCCTCGCTCCAGCACGCGGCCGAGGCCGCGAGGAGCGTGGCGAGGGTGATCGAGAGTCGGGTTGCGGCGGTCATGGCGCGGGGGCTCCTCGCGATCAGGGTCTGGCGCCGGCGGTTCGGTCGAGAACGAGCGGTTGCAACGCCCCGCGGCCGGCGGGGACGTACACGTCGTCGCCCACCGCGGTCAGGCCCCCCGCGGGGAGGACGCCGAGTCCGCGGGCGGCGATCTCCTTGCCGTCGCCGACCGCCAGCCCGTGGGCCGTTCCGTCGCGGTCGAGAACCCAGAGGGCGTCGCCGACGATCAAGGGAGGGCCGGAGGCCGGAGCGTCGATCTGGCTCGACCAAGCGCGCCGGCCGTCCGCGCCGAACAGGATGACGCCCCCCGAGGCGTCGAGCACCACGAGGCGGCCGTCGACGGCCAGCGGGTCGCCCAGGATCGGGGCGTCGAGCTTCCAGGCGCCGATCGGGCTGAGGTCGCGGGCGGCCAGCGCGCGGACGCTCCCGTCGGCCGTCGCCACGACCACGGCCGCCTGGTTGCACGCGGGGGCGGCGATGATCGGCTGGTCGAGCAGGGTCTCCGCCTCGACGATCATCCGAGGCGCGGGGGAAGGATTCAGGCCGACGCGGCGGATGCGGCCGTGATCCTCGGCGAGGAAGACCACGTCGTCGCCGGTCCGGCAAGGGGCCAGCCACCGCCCCTGGCGGTCGCGGTCGAACGGCGGCACCAGGGGCTCGGCCCGCGACTGCCCGGTGTGTGGGTCGATCAGGTAGACGCGGCCGTCCTCGCCGGGGACCAGCAGCGCCCGGTTCCAGAAGACGGGAGCGGCGGCCAGCGGCGCCGGCAGGCCGATGCGGCTCCATCGACCCGGAAGCTTCGGGTCCTCGGTCCAGACTGCGTCGGCGCCGGGCCGCGGGGCGATCAGCAGGGCGTCGGCGTCCTCGGCTTTCAAGGTCAGCAGGGTTCCCTCGGGCACGCGGGGATCGCCGGGCTTGGGAAGGTTCGAGGCGACGAACCCCCCTTCCTTGAGCGCGGCGAGGCTGAGTCGGATCGGCTGGCCGGTCAGGCCGACGCTCGCCAGCGCGTCGCCGGCGTCCAGCGCGACGGGCGCGGTCGGCCAGGGGGCGCCGACGACCGTCTCCCAGTCGATCTTGCCGGTCGACGGATCGACGCCGCGCAACGACGCGCCGCCGGTCCTGGGATCCTGGAAGGTCGGCACGATCCGTTTCGCGGCGTGCTGGATCGGCGCCGAGGCGACGCCGAGTTGGCCGAGCGCGACGCGGCTGGCGAGTTCGCCGCTCTGGGCGTCGAGATCGAACCGGCCTGATCGCTCGGCGGCGACCCAGAGTTCGCGGTCGGTCGTCGTGAACGCGTATGCGGGGCCCGCGGAATGAGCGTCGGGAGCGAGCTTCGCCAGCGTCCGCAGCGGGTTGGCG
>CALCIC010000364.1 GCA_937907405.1 uncultured Isosphaeraceae bacterium
GGGTTGGTCTCGGCGTCGTCGTCGCCGGGGTCGTGCTGGATGACGCTGGCGATGCTGATCCCCTTGTCGCCGAGGATCTGAGCCAGCGCCGCGATCACCCCGGGGCGGTCGGCGATCATGAACCGCAGGTAATACCGGCTCTCCACCTGATTCGAAGGGCGGAGCAGGGGGGGGGACTGATCTTCGGACCAGAGGTCGAGCACCCGCGAGGTCAACAGCGCCCGCCCCACGGCGACGTCGATCACGTCTCCCACGACGGCCGACGCCGTGGGCTCGGCGCCCGCGCCGCGACCGTAGAAAAACGTGTCGCCCACCACGTCGCCCACGACCCGAACCGCATTATACGGGCCGCGAACGTCCGCCAGCGGCCGGCCTCGCTTCACCAGCACGGGGGCGACCCGAAGCTCCAGGCCCGAGCCCGCCGACCGGGCGAGGGCCAGCAACTTGACCGCATAGCCCAACTCGCCGGCGTATTTGACGTCGGCGAGTTGAAGCCGGTCGATCCCCTGGCGAGGAATCGCGGCGGTCGCGACGCTCGCCCCGAAGGCGATCTGGGCCAAAATCGCCAGCTTGTGCGCGGTGTCGGTGCCGTCGACGTCGAGCGTCGGGTCGGCCTCGGCGTACCCAAGCTTCTGAGCCGCGGCCAGGGCCTCGGGGTAGGGGAGCCCCTCCTGGGTCATCCGGGTCAAGATGTAATTGCAGGTTCCATTCAGGATGGCCGACAGGTTCTGGATCTGATTCGCCGCCAGACCGACCCCCAGGGCGTTGATGATCGGTATCCCTCCCGCCACGCTGGCCTCGAACGCCACCGCGCGATCGGACGCCCGGGCCCGGGCGAAGATCTCCGGGCCGTGCTCGGCCAACAGGGCCTTGTTGGCCGTGACGACGTGCTTGCCGGCCGCGAGGCTGTCCAGCACGATCCGACGCGCCGCGCCGACGCCGCCGATCACCTCGACGACGATCCCCACCTCGGGGTCGTCGATCACCCGCCGGACGTCGGTGGCGACCGTCACGCCGTCGAGCGTCACGCCGCGCGGTTTGTTCGGATCGCGGACGACGACCCACTTGAGGCGGACTCTGCGACCCGCTCTTCGGGCGACGCGGTCGGCCTGCTCCGTCAAGATCCGGGCCGTCTCCGTCCCCACGGTGCCCAGCCCCACCAACCCCACGCTCACCTGTTCCATCTCGTCCGCCGCCTGAACTGTTCGATTCGACACGGTTTAAGAGCCCGACGACGACGACGCCGTCCATCGGCCCGTTCCCACCATTCTCCGAAATAGGCGAGCCGACGGTCTCAACCAGTTTAGAACCCCCTCGTCCGATCGTCCATCCGATCAAGCGCCGAATCTCGACCTGAACGTGGCGTGGAAACGACGGAGGACGGAGCAGCCGACGGACTCTGGGCCGGCTCCCCCCGGGATGGTCTCAAAGCCTCGTCGAATCGAGCGGTTCGGCTCAGGCGACGGCCGGCTTTTTGCCTCGGCCGATCAGGATGATGCCGAGTTCGTACAGCAGGACCATCGGCACGGCCAACAGGGTCATGCTGACCGGGTCGGCGCCGGGGGTCAGAAGGGCCGCGGCGACGGTGATGATCAGGATCGCGATCCGCCGCTTCGATCGGTAGTCGTCGATCGTGAAGACGCCGATCCGCTCCAGGAACAGCATCACCAGGGGGGTCTGGAAGGCCACGCCGAAGACCAGCGGCATGATCGTCGCGAAGCTCATCCACTCGGAGAGCCGCAGCATCGGCGCGACGCCCAACCAGACGTTGAACTCGAGCAGGAACTTCAGGGTCAACGGCAGCACCCACCAGAAGCAGAGCCCCACTCCCGCGAGGAACAGGCCGAGCGAGACCGGCAGGAACCGCATCACATAGTGCTGCTCGTGGTGGTACAGGCCGGCGGCGATGAACGCCCAGATCTGGTAGAAGACCCAGGGGCTGGCCACCACCAGGCCGCTGACGAGGCAGACCATGAAGTAAATAGTGATCGTTTCCAGCGTCCCAAGCGAGACCAGCGCGTTGTCGTTCCTGTACTCGCCCCCCGCGATCACCCCGATCATGCCGGGCTGGTCGAATCGGACCGGGAACGTCAACGTCACGCCTTGCAACTCCTCGGGCGAGGCGACGTCCAGCCCGGGGGCGGCCTTCTTGATCGCCGCGATGAAGCTTTCGGCCGGAAGTTGGAGCTGGACCTCCGGGGAGGTTCGCTCGGCCTCGGCGGCCTTCTTCTTCTCGTACTCGTTCTGGTAGAAGTGCTCGAGCGCCACCTTGGCCGGGGCCTCCATCTGCTCCATGACCCGCTTGCCCAGGTCGAGGGGGGGGATGAAGACGATCAGGACGCCCGCAAACAGGCCGATGAGGGCCAGGATGAGTCGGACGCGCAGCTCCTCGAGGTGCTCGCCGAAGCTCATCGTCACCATCTTCTGCTCTTCGACGAAGAGATCGCGATCGCTGGGCATGGATGTGGACCAACGGAGGGGTACGGCGCAACCGCGCCGGGTGTCGAATGCGGAGGAGACGCGGGTTGCGACGGCCAGTCCCGAGGCCGGAACCCTTTCGAGCGGCGCCGCTTGCAAGCCTCACTGGGACGACCAGGCAAGCGGGGGCGTTCCTTGAACAGCAATCTTAGCACGCTCGGCCGTCGCTTGCCAAGGACCGCCGATCGTTCTCGTCGCGGGGGGGGCGAGCGTCTCGAAAGTGGGTGGGAAACCTCGTCCAACAGAGGCGGTTGATGGGTAG
>CALCIC010000365.1 GCA_937907405.1 uncultured Isosphaeraceae bacterium
CGGAGCATCGCCTCGATGCAGATGGCGGCGGCGGGGACCTCGACCATCACGCCCGTCTTGAGGTCCTCGGCGAACGGCACCCCCTCGCGCTTCAGGTTGTTCCGCGTCTCCTTGACGAGGCTGTTGAGCTTCCGCAGTTCCTCGACGGTCGTGATCATCGGGAAGAGCATCGACACCTTGCCGTGTCGGCCCGCGCGGAGGACGGCCCGCATCTGGGTGACCAGCAGCTTGGGGTTGTCGAAGAAGATCCGGATCGACCGCCAGCCCATGAACGGGTTGGGCTCGTTCCGCCTTCCCAGATACGGGACCGTCTTGTCCCCCCCCAGGTCCAGGGTGCGGATCGTCACGGTCTTGTTGGGGGCGTCGAGGATGATCCGGCGGTAATACTCGTACTGCTCCTCCTCGCCGGGGACGTCGTGATGGGTGAGGAACAGGTATTCGGTTCGGAACAGGCCGACCCCCCCCGCGCCGACGGTCTCGGCGGCGTGGGCGTCGGCCAGATTGTTGATGTTCGCCAGCAGTTCGACCCGGGTGCCGTCGCAGCTCACCGACGGCTGGTCGCGGTTGGCGACCAGGCTGTCCTTGAGGTGGAAGAACTCGCGCTGGACCTTGCGGTAGGCCATCGTGGCCTCGCGGTCGGGGCGGACGATCACGTGCCCCTCGCGGCCGTCGACGACCATCAGGTCGCCGCTGGCCACGACGTCCATGATGCCCTCGACCCCCGAGACCGAGGGGATGCCCCGGCTCCGCGCCAGGATCGCGGCGTGGCTCGTCGAGCCGCCGATCTCGGTCACGATGGCGGCGATCGGCAACTCCCCCAGGGTCATCGACTGGCTCGGCAGGATCTCGTGCGCCACCAGGACGACCGGCTCGTCGCCGGGCTGCGATTCGGTCGCGCCGTCGTCCTCGCCGGCCGACGCGGGCTTCCGCGTCAGGTGCGACCCGATCCGCGTGATCACGTCGCGGACGTCGGTCAGCCGCTCTCGAAAATACTCGTGGTCGATCCGGGCGAACTGGGCCGCGTAGTCGTTCATCACGACCTGCAACGCCGAGAACGCCGTGAGCAACTGCTGCTGGATCGTCGCGTGCACCTTCGCCGTCAGCGCCGGATCGTGGACGATCTGAAGATGCGACTTGAAGATCTCGGCCGCCGGCGTCCCCAGCTCGAGCGCGATCCGTTGTATGAAGATTTCGAGTTCCGCCGTGGTCTCTTCCACCGCGCGGTCGAACCGCGCGAGTTCCGCCGCGACCTGGCTCGGTCCGTCGAGCTTCTGCGGCTCGCCGGAGCCGAACACCGACTCCACGCGGTACGCGGCCCCAACCACGACGCCAGGACTTACTCCGATACCTTTGTGCATGGGGCGTCCGTCAAATCGCCTTCGGTTCGCGAGGCCACTCGAAAACGGAGAACAAAACGCACGAAAACCGCGCCGGTCCACGTCGTCCAACCACGATCCACTCCTCGGCCGAGCGAGGACCCGCACGTCATGGAGTGCAACGCGCCCGCCCCAATGGGTCCCCTCATTCCATAGCCTAGGGGTTTGCGCGCGGGTCGTCCAGTTGGGAACGGCCGCGAGTCGTTGAGATTTCTCGACGCCGGGCGGGGACGCGGTCAGGCGGCCTCCGGCGGCCGGCGCGGCTCGCCGACGGCCCCCAGGACCAGCACGACCGCCGCCATGACGCCGTAACCGGCCGTCCAGTGATACGGCGTCCGGCCGGCCGTCGCGGCGGCCCGGCCCTGCGACTCCAGCTCGGCGACCACTCCCCGGGGGGACATGACCGCGCCCGAGGGCAACGGGGAATGGATGACCCCGAACCACGAGAACGCCCCCGCCAGCACCAGCGCGGCGGCCGTCGCCCCGACTCGTCCGTCGATCAGATACGCCAGCGCGGCCCCCCAGATCAGGCTCGTGATGATGAACCCCCCGGAGAGCATCGTCGCGGCGGCGATCCAGTGCTGGGTCGACGGCTGAAGCTGGTCGAACGGCTTGCCGACCTCGGGGAGCACCTGGTTGATCGCGATCAACGCCAGGTAGGCGAGCGCCGGCACGCAGGCGAACGCGACGGCCGGATAGTGGCGCGCGGGGGTCGCGTGGAACGATTGCGCGGTGATCTCCAGGCCCACGAACACCAGAATCGGGAACACGACCGCCTTGGGGATC
>CALCIC010000366.1 GCA_937907405.1 uncultured Isosphaeraceae bacterium
GAATTGGAGGTGACGGAACGCCCCCTCGCCGTTGAGGCTGAACGAAACTTCGCGGAACCCCCCCAGTTCGGTGGCTTCCATGTCGAGGATCTCGAGCTTCCAGCCCATCGTCTCGGAGAACCGCCGGTACATCTCGTAAAGGTCGCGCGCGAACAGGGCCGCCTCGTCCCCCCCCGCGCCGGCCCGGATCTCGACGATCATCGCCGCGTGGTCGGCCCCCGACTCACGGTCGTAGAGCAGGTTTCGGAGCGTCTCGGCGTGGGCCTCCTCGCGCTCGCGGAGGATCGCCAGTTCGCCCTCGGCGTAGGACCGCATCTCGTCGTCGGACTCGGCGTCGAGCAGGGCTTCGGCCTCCTCGATCTGCTTGCCGAAGTCGAGGTAACGGCCGTACATGACCGCCAGCTTGGCGACTCGCCCGCGCTCCTTCGAGAGCGCGGTGACCCGGGCGACGTCGGCCGTGACGGCCGGATCGAGCAGCGCCTGCTCGATCTCCAGGAACCGTTGATAGTCCGTCCGCAGCTTCTCGAACACGAAGGGGAATCCGGGTGATGGAGCGAGTTTCGAGAAGGCGCGACCGCGCGGTCGGCCGAATTCAAAGGAAACGGCCCGGCGGGATCTCTTGAATCCCGCGGGCCGTGATCATGATCGAACCGGTCTTGGGCTAGACGCCTTGGGGCTCGGGGGCCTTCTTGGCGTCGGCGGGCTTCTTGGCCTTGCCGTAGGTGCCCGAGAACTTCTTGTTGAACTTGTCGACGCGGCCCGCCGCATCGACGAACTTCACCGAGCCGGTGAAAAACGGATGGCACTTGGAGCAGACTTCCACCGTGATCTTCGGCTTGGTGCTGCGGGTGTTGAACGTGTTGCCGCAACCGCAGGTGACCACGGAGTCGACGTACTTGGGATGGATGCCGTCTTTCATTGCCGTCTTCTGTTCTGAATGGGAGTGACGACCAGGGCGAATCCGGCGACGATCGACACGACGAGTCCGCTCGTTGATCGCTGGTCGAAGTCGTCATCTTATCATAGGAGAGCGGGGCTTCCCAAGATCAATTCGAGGCCGATGCCTTGCCGATCCGAGCCGCGATCTCGCGCTCGACTTCGTCATAGGTGAATTGATTGTTGGGATCGTCCATGGTGAATCGTTTCACTTCCTTGCCGTCGGGCCCGTAGAGGAAGACGGCCGGGATGGCGTTGATGTCCAGCTTGTCGTATCCCTCGCCGAAATCCTCGTCGAGCAAGACGTTGGTGAAGGTCGCGTTCTTTTCCTTGAGGAACGTCTCGGCGTCCGCGACGGCCTTCTCGTCGGTGGGGTCGTCGAGCGACAGGGAGACGACGGCCAGTCCCTTGGGGCCGTACTTCTTGTGCATCTCGATCAGGTGCGGGAAGTTCGCCTTGCAAGGGCCGCAGGTGGTGGCCCAGGCGTCGACGACGGTGAACCTCGCATCCTTGGTGGAGGCGAGATGCTTCTGGAATTCGGCCCAGGTGAGCTTCTGAAGG
>CALCIC010000367.1 GCA_937907405.1 uncultured Isosphaeraceae bacterium
GACTTCACCGGCGTGCCGGCGATCGTCGACCTGGCGGCGATGCGCGACGCCATGAAGACGCTCGGCGGCGATCCCAGGAAGATCAACCCGCTCCAGCCGGTCGAGTTGGTGATCGACCACTCGGTCCAGGTCGACGAGGCCGGCACGGCCAACGCGCTGTTCGTCAACGCCGAGCGCGAATTCGAGCGCAACCGCGAGCGGTACGCGTTCCTCCGCTGGGGTCAGAACGGGTTCCGCAACTTCAAGGTGGTGCCCCCCGACACCGGGATCGTCCACCAGGTGAATCTCGAATACCTGGCCCGCGTCGTGTTCGTCGCCGAGGGGGACGCCGAGGAAGGCGCGCTCGCCTATCCCGACACGCTGGTGGGGACCGACTCGCACACGACGATGATCAACGGCCTGGGGGTGCTGGGCTGGGGCGTCGGCGGGATCGAGGCCGAGGCGGCGATGCTCGGCCAGCCGGTGTCGATGCTCGTCCCCCAGGTCGTCGGCTTCAAGCTCAGCGGCGCGCTCCCCGAGGGGGCCACCGCCACCGACCTGGTGCTGACCGTCACCCAGATGCTCCGCAAGAAGGGGGTCGTGGGCAAGTTCGTCGAGTTCTACGGCCAGGGGCTCGCCAGCCTCCCGCTGGCCGACCGCGCCACGATCGGCAACATGGCCCCCGAATACGGCGCCACCTGCGGCATCTTCCCGGTCGACGCCGAGACGCTCCGCTACCTGCGGCTCACCGGCCGCCCCGAGGCGGTCGTCCGGTTGGTCGAGGAATACTACAAGGCGCAGGGGATGTTCCGCGACGCGTCGACCCCCGACCCGGTGTACTCCGACACGCTCTCGCTCGACCTGTCGACCGTCGAGCCCAGCATCGCCGGCCCGCGCCGGCCGCAGGACCGCGTCCGCCTGAAGGACGCCAGGACGTCGTTCCAGGCCGCCCTCAAGGAGCTGATCGCGGCCCATCCGGCGAAGGCCTCGAAGGCGCCCGCGACGGCCTTCAGCGACGGCCCCGCGGCCGAGGTCAAGGACGGCTCGGTGGTGATCGCCGCGATCACGAGCTGCACCAACACGTCGAACCCGTCGGTGATGCTCGCCGCCGGCCTGCTCGCCAAGAAGGCCGTCGAGCGCGGGCTGTCGACCAAGCCCTGGGTCAAGGCCAGCCTCGCCCCCGGCTCGAAGGTCGTCACCGACTACCTGAAGCACGCGGGGCTCGATACGTACCTCGACAAGCTTCGGTTCAACACGGTCGGCTACGGCTGCACGACCTGCATCGGCAACTCGGGCCCGCTGCCGGCCGAGATCTCCGAGAAGATCCAGAAGGAAGACCTGGTCGCGGCGGCCGTCCTGAGCGGCAACCGCAACTTCGAAGGCCGGATCAACGCCGACGTCCGGGCCAACTACCTGGCGTCGCCCCCCCTGGTCGTCGCCTACGCGCTGACGGGGACCATGGACGTCGACGTCGCCAATGAACCCCTGGGCGTCGACAAGGAGGGGAAGCCGGTTTACCTCAGGGAGATCTGGCCGACCCAGCACGACGTCCAGACGGCCGTGATGGAATCGGTCAAGGCGGACATGTTCCACAAGCAGTACAGCGAGGTCTACCAGGGGGACGAGCGCTGGAGCGGCCTGCCGATCCCCGAGGAGGACCTCTACGAATGGGAAGACGCCTCGACCTACGTCAAGAACCCGCCGTACTTCGAGGGGATGGAGGTCGCGCCCCCCGAGCTGAAGCCGCTCTCGGGCGCCCGCGTGCTGGCGGTCCTGGGCGACAGCATCACGACCGACCACATCTCGCCGGCCGGTTCGATCAAGGCCGACGGCCCCGCCGGCCGCTACCTGATCGAGCACGGCGTCAAGCCGGCCGACTTCAACTCGTACGGCTCGCGCCGCGGCAACCACGAGGTCATGGTCCGGGGGACGTTCGCCAACGTCCGCCTGCGGAACAACCTGGCCCCCGGCACCGAGGGGGGCTGGACGCGGCACCTGCCGTCGAATGAAGTGATGAGCATTTTCGACGCCTCGGTGAAGTACCAGGCCGAGGGGACGCCGCTGATCATCCTCGCGGGCAAGGAGTACGGCTCGGGGTCGTCGCGCGACTGGGCGGCCAAGGGCCCGCTCTTGCTGGGCGTCAAGGCGGTCGTCGCCGAGAGCTACGAGCGAATCCACCGCTCGAACCTGGTCGGCATGGGCATCCTGCCGCTCCAGTTCGAGGAGGGCCAGAACGCCGAGAGCCTCGGGCTCACCGGCGAGGAGGTCTTCAGCATCGAGAACCCCGACGAGGGCCTCGCCCACCGCGTGGCGACCGCCCACCGGCTGATCCTCGCCGCCGCCCGGGCCGACGGCTCGACGTTGCGGTTCCCCGTCCGGGTCCGGATCGACACCCCCCAGGAGGTCCGCTACTACGAGAACGGCGGCATCCTCCAGTACGTCCTTCGTCAGCTCCTGGCGGGGTCGAAAAGCGACAAGTGAGCCGATCGAAAAGCCGGCCGCGCGGCGAGGGATTAAAGGGGTCGAGAGCTTTTCCTGGAACATTCCCACTCCGGAACGGTTCCTGACCCCTTTAATTCTCCCAATTAGAAGCCCGACGCGCGAGCGAGGGAAGGCTCGATGCGGCCGTCGCCAGTCTTGACGCGTGACGCCGGTCCCCTCGCTTGCGAGGAAATTTCATTTATGCCGTAAGTCGTTTGTTTCTCATGATCCGAGCGGCG
>CALCIC010000368.1 GCA_937907405.1 uncultured Isosphaeraceae bacterium
GTGCTGGTCGCATTGTTTCCCTTGACCTGCACGGAGTACGCGCCCGATTCGCTCAAGATGATGGGGCCGGCGTCGTTATTGACGCCGAAGCCGCCCAGGGAGGACCCGCTTGGATAGCGGATCGTCGCCGTGATCGGATCGCCGTCGAGCTTCTGGGCGTCGAAGAAGAACGTCGTTCCGGCCGTCGCCGAGAACGAGTATTCGTCGATCTGGGCTGCGGCGATGGTCCCTGATCGGATCGTACCGAACCCGGTCGGCGCGACGGCGTCCGGCGTCGTCGCGTCGAGACGGAAACTGTAGGGGAAGGAATCCCCATCGCCTCCCGGCCCCGCAACGCCGATCAGAAAAGTCCCCGTCGTGCTTGCAAAGACTCTGCCGCTCCCGCTGCCAGGAATGATGGAGATTCGAGAGAGCAACCGCCCACTCTCGTCCCAGATGAACCAGGCGGCGTTGGGGGCGGTCACCTTAAAATCGATCCATTGTCCGGCCGTCGCGTTCAGCCGGTGGAGCTGGGTGGAATTCCTCGGGGAGAGGGAGCCCGACACGTCGGTCCCGACGGCGTAGTCGAGCGTGGGGGCGGCGGCCGCGTCGATCAGTCGGAATTTGTACGCGCCGGTGGCGTTGCCCGTGCCGTCGATCCTGAGCCGGTAGACTCCCGGCTGGGTCAGGGTGACCGGGGCGGAATCGTTGTTCGCGTAATCGTTGCTGAAGACGGAGGAACCGCTGGGCGCGAGCAGCCGGACGGAGATGTTGCCGTCGTTCGAGAACCCGTCGTAATAAAGTCGCTGGCCGGGCGCGCCGATGAAGGTGTATTCATCGACCGCGCCGGCGACGGAGATCGATCCATCGACGACGCTGCCCAGCGTCAGGGGCGTCGAACTGGTGGTGGAAACGCTCAGTCGGAAGCCGTAGTCGACGGGGACGCTTCCCCCCTTCCCCTGGACGGCGAGCAGGTAGACGCTGGTCAAGGGCGCGACGTACTCGCCGTCCCCAGTCCCGGCCGCGAGAAAATCGCCGCCCCCCAGGTATTTATTGTTCGTGTCATAAAGCCGCCAGGCGGCGGCGTAGCTGATGCTGACGGGAAGAGCGTCGAGGTAAAGCCTTTGGCCGATGACGGCGTTGAATCGGTAGAGCCGGGTCTGGGACGCGGGGTCGAGAGTGCCGGAAACGGTTCCCTGCGCGTCGTTGAGCGAGGAGGCCGTGGCCGCATCGATCAACCGGAAGCGATACGCGCCGGTGACATTGGCCGTGCCGTCGATCCTGAGCCGGTAGACGCCCGGCTGAGTCAGGGTGACCGGGGCGGAATCACCCCCAACACCGTTACTGAAAACGGACGAGCCGTCGGGTGCAATCAATTGGGCGATGATGAGGGCGTCGTCGAGCCCGTCGAAGTAGAGTCGCTGGCCGACCGCGCCGGTGAAGGTGTATTCATCGACCGCGCCGGCGACGGAGATCGATCCATCGACGACGCTGCCCAGCGTCAGGGGCGTCGAACTGGTGGTGGAAACGCTCAGTCGGAAGCCGTAGTCGACGGGGACGCTTCCCCCCTTCCCCTGGACGGCGAGCAGGTAGACGCCGGTCGAGGGCGCGACGTACTCGCCGTCCCCAGTCCCGTTCGCGTAGAAGTCATTTCCACCCATGCTCTGGTTGGCCGGATCGTAGAGTCGCCAGGAGGCGGCGCGGTCGGGGCTGGCGGAAAGAACGTCGAAGTAGAGCCGTTGTCCGGCGAAGGCGTTGAATCGGTAGAGCCGGGTCTGGGACGCCGGGCTGAGCGTGCCGGAGACGACGGCGCCGACGGCGTCGTCGAGCGTGGGGGACGTGGAGGCGTCGATCAACCGAAAGCCGTAGCCCCGAACGCCCGCTTTTCCTCCTTGGACGGCAAAAATGTACGTCCCCGCCTCCGTAAGCGAAAAGGGGCCCGCGTCGGCCGCGGCGTTTGCATTACTCCAGACGACTCTCCCCGAAGGTCCGTACAACTGGATCGCGACGTCGATGTCATCGAGTTGGAGGGCGTCGAAGTAGAGCCGCTGCCCGACCTGCCCGTTGAAGCTGTAAAGAGCGCTTCGGAAGTCCGAAGCGTCTCCGCTGACCGGCTGACCCAGCGTCAGCGGCGACGCCTCGGTGGGCGGGGAGAGAACGCGGAACCGGTAGTCGCCGGTTCCGCTTGCGATCGCCTGATAAACGCCGGCGTCCTTCAACACGATCAGGCCAGGGTCGGCGGTTGAAGACGAAGCGAAACTCAGGACGGAGTTTCCAGACGGGTCAATCATTCGAACGGACGTTTGATCGTTGTCGACGTCGTCCAGATTGTCGATGTACAACCGCTGGCCGGCCGATGCGGTGAACGTGTAGGTTTTCGTCTGGCCATCGGCGAGCGTTCCCTGCAAGACTTCACCGAACGAACCGCCGAGGTCGACGGGCGGAGCGGTTACGTCGAACACACGGAAGCTGTAGTCGAGCGGCGTCTCGATGGCGCCTTGCCCCGCCACGGCCAGGACGTAGGCGCCGTCGGTCGGGAGGACGCAGCGGAAATCGTTGCCCGCGCCGGTCGAGGCGATTGGGCCGCCGTTCGGCGCGTAGAGCGTCCACGTTGCATACCGGGCGTTCGAGATCGAGAGATTGTCGAAGTAAAGCTCTTCGCCCGCGACGCCGCTGACCCGATAGAGATTGGTCTGGGTCCCCTGATCCAGCCTTCCCGAAATCTCAGCGGGACCGCCGTCCCCTTCCAGCACCGAGACGTCGACGATGGATACGGAGAGGAGCGTCCGTTCTTCCAGCAAGGTGATTGTCGGCGAGTATTGCGCCGGGCGTCGCCGCCCCCCCATTCGGGCCCTTCGAAGCTTCTCGGACACTCGGCGTCGTCGATGAATCATTGGTGAATCTCCTCGTCCAGTTAAGGACGACCTCGCCCGAACTCCGAATCCCAGGTGCGGCAACGCACCCCGAGGCGGCTTGATCCGAGGCGTCGACCGACGGGGCGGTTTCGCCGCGGTCACGCGCAACGGTTCATTGAGACAACGACTTACGTCGTCGCGTCCGCCGCCGGCCCGGCGCGTTCGGCGTGCCCGGCGCCGCTTGATCTCGGTCGCCGCGCGTCCTCGTCGCGAGCCAGGGTCGATCGTGCTTACAAGGATCTACGCGCGGGCCTAACAGAATTTTGGGAACGGGCCGGGACGCAAACCCGCATGGATCGTTCGTGGTCACAAAACGCGACGCGCAGGTTGATTAAAAAAGCGAACGGTCGGTGGAAAGCGACGAACGCGGCGGCGAAACGTATATTTAGATTTTTAACTAGTAATAATGTGTGAATACATCATGCTTGTGTTTCTTGCCCACGGAACCTTCACTCACACCTCCTCTCTCAGCCAGGATCGATACATGGCCGCTGAAGACCCGCCGTCGACCAGCCCGGCGCTCCTGCAGCTGTTGACGCTGCCCGAGAGCGCCGAGGCTTGGAAGGAGTTCGTCGATCGATACTGCCCGATGATCGAGGAGCGTTGTCGCCGGGCCGGGCTGCAGCGGGCCGACGCCGAGGACGTCCTCGCCGTCGTCTGCGCTCAGTTGGTCGATCCGATTCGGCGGTTTCGGGGCTATCTTCAGCGGGTCGTCGTCGAGCGCCTGACCGAGGTCGCTGACGGCCTCTGGTCGACGCTCGCGAGCGCGGCCGATCGCGATTCGGCCCCGGCCTCGACGAAGGAGGGGCCGACGATCGCCGGCTATGAGGACTTCCGCCTGCTGGGGCGGGGCGGCTTCGGGGTGGTCTACCTTGCGACCGAGTCGGCCTCGGGCCGGAAGGCGGCCGTCAAGCTCCTGCGCGGCGGGACGACCGCGAGCCCTCGGGAGCGCGCCTGGTTCCTCGACGAGGCGAGGGCCGCCGACCTCGACGCGTTCCGCGCGGGACGTCCCGTGGCGGCGCGGCCCGTCGGCCGGCTGCAACGGCTGGGACGCTGGGCGCGTCGCGAGCCGGTCGTCGCCGGCCTGTCAAGCATGGCGGCCGAACGACCAGCCCGACGCGCGAGTTTTGATGTTGCGCCGTTTGCGTTGAGATCACATGAG
>CALCIC010000369.1 GCA_937907405.1 uncultured Isosphaeraceae bacterium
CGCACGTCAAGTTCTTCTTCGCCACCACCGAGGCGAACAAGATCCCGATCACCGTCCTTTCGCGGTGCCAGCGGTACGACTTCGCCGGGATCACCCCCGAGGCGATCGTCGGCGCCCTCAAGGACATCTGCGACCGCGAGCAGGTCGAGTCCGAGGTCGAGGCGCTCCAGGTCGTCGCCCGGCGCGCCGGGGGGTCGATGCGCGACGCCCAGTCGCTGCTCGAACAGCTTCTGTCGTCGGGGAACCCCAAGCTCACGGTCGAGGTCGTCCACGGCCTGCTCGGCACGGCCAGCGACGAGCGCCTGCTGGAGATGCTCGAAGCGCTCGCGGCCCGCGACGCCGCCGTCGCCCTCGCGCTGCTCGATCAGGCCGCGAGCCAGGGAGTGCAGGCGACGGAGGTGCTGGCCGGCACGCTCGACTTTCTCCGCGACGCGATGGTCCTGTCGATCGGCGCCGGCTCGATCCTGCTCACCGTCTCACCGCGCCAACGCCCCCGCCTTCAGGCCGTCGTCGACGGCTGGTCGACCGACTCGATCGTCGCCGCGCTCCAGATCCTCGCCGAGGCCCGTGCGCGAATGCGCGGCGTCGCCCACGGCAGGCTGCTCGCGGAATTGGCTCTCGTTCGAATCGCCCGGCTTGAAGACCTGGAAGATCTGACTTCAATGATTCAGCGGCTGCGGGCGCTGGAATCGGGCTCGCCGCCGTTGCTTAGGTCTTCGGCGTCCAGCTTAAAAAAAAAGCTGACGCCGGCTGAGGGCCTTCCTCCCCACTGCGAGTTCCGGGAGGGCGAGGCTCCCGCCGAGCCGGAGGCGGGGGGGAAAACCGCCCCTGCGGGAGCCTCGCCCTCCCGTTCCGAGTCGGACTCCGAGATCGTGGCGGTCGCCAAGCCCAAGCCCAGGCCGGCTAACGGGGTTGCGGCGAAATCCAAGGTGGAGGAAGCCGTTGCGGCCGTTGAGCGGACCGCGGCGAACATCGCCGAGGCCGTCACGCCGCTTGAGTTGCACAGCGTCAACGAGATCTGGCCGGACCTGGTCAAGAAGGTCGGCGCCGATCTCGGATGGAGGCTCACTCAGGCCATGCCGATCGGCCTCGACGGCCCGGACGTCCTGGTCATCGGGCCCAGGCCGGGATACAATGGCGTAGCCGATCTATGCGGAACCGCCGAGGCGCGGAGGTGGATCGCCGATTGCCTGCAAGGATTGCTGCGCCGCCCCTTGACTGTTCGGTACGAGCAGTCGAACTCGGACGACGACGGCTCGAACGTCCCCGCCGCCGAGGCGCGCCGCGCCGATCAGCTTCAGAACGACCCGCTGGTTCAAAAGGTCGTTGAGCTGTTCGAGGCGCGGATGCTGCATCTGGAATATGAAGGCGATCAAGAGCACGACGGGCCCTCGGCCTGAGTTGAGAAAAGTCGCCGACGTTCTCGCCGCCTGAACCCGCAAGAAAAGAGGCCGCCGTGTTTGGACAGTTGGGGAACCTCGCCGATCTGATGCGCAACGCGGGACAGATTCGCGAGTCGGTCGCCAAGGCGACGGAAGCGCTTGGGCAGCTTCAGGTTGAAGGAAGCTCCGGCGGCGGCGCGGTCACGGCGAAAATCAACGGCCGCATGGAGATGGTGTCGCTGCGGATCGATCCCAAGCTGCTGGCCGACGGCGACGCCGAGCTACTCGAAGACCTGGTCGTCTCCGCCGTGAACGCCGCGATGGCCAAGGCGCGCGACGCCGCCGCGCAGTCGCTGGCTTCCGTGGCCGGCGGTCTGCCGATCCCTCCGGGATTCTTCCCCGGCGGCGGAGTCCCGAGCGGCCCCGGACCGGGGGGCTCCTGACGATGGCCGGCTCCGGTTACGCGGCGGCGCTCGACCGCCTGACCACGACCCTGGGACGACTTCCCGGCATCGGCGCGAAATCCGCCGAGCGGCTCGCCCATCACCTGCTCAAATGCCCCGTCGACGAGGCCCTGGAACTCGCCGAGGCGATCCGTGCGGCCAAGGAGCAGGTGCGTCACTGTCAAATCTGCTACCACCTGACCGAGGTCGAGCAGCCCCTCTGCGGCATCTGTCGGGACGACCGT
>CALCIC010000370.1 GCA_937907405.1 uncultured Isosphaeraceae bacterium
CGTCCTCGCCGCGGACGACGTTCCAGAAGGGCCCTTCGAGCGAAGGCAGGTAGATCAGCCGGCCGTCGGGAGTGATCGACATCCGATCGCAGCCCCCCTCGTAGGATCGCTCCCAGAGCAGCTTCTCGGTCGTCAGATCCAGACACATCAACTGCTGGAGCGTGCTGATATAAAGCCTGTTGGTCGCGACGCTGGCGCAGATCCCCTTGACGTTGTGGGGCTCCCCTTTCGCGTTCAGTCCGGCGGTGGCGATTCGCTTGACGAACCTGTGGTCGTGGTCGACGTCGAAGACCAGCAGCCCGTGGCCGCCGTGTTCGAGGTAGTTGCGAATCCCCGGCGCGGCGACGTACAGCCGGCGCTCGACCTTCGGGGCGTCCGCCGCTGACGACGCCGGAACGACGATCCCGACGAATACGGACGCGAGGAACAGCCAGCCGCCTTTGAAGGCGGCGCGAGTTCGCGGATTACGGGCCGAGCGCATGGGATGTCGCCTGGGTGTGAGAGTCTGGGTGTGAGGGGCCTTGGATTCCACGTCGACGTCGTCGCGGTTTGCGGAGGAGCCGAGGTTCCGGCGCCTCAAAGTCCGCGGAGCATGGCCTCGATGAGTTCAGGTTCCACGGGCTTGACGAGATGGTGGTCGAAGCCGGCCTCCTTGCTCCTGCGGAGGTCTTCCTCGGCCCCCCATCCGGTCAGGGCGACGAGGACGACGTCTTGCAGACCCGGCTCGGCCCGAAGCTCGCGGGCGACCTCGTAGCCGTTCTTGCCGGGCAGCCCGATGTCGAGGAAGACGACTTCAGGGAGGAAGGCGCGGGCTTCAACGACCGCGTCGTGGCCGTTGTGGGCGGTTCGGGCGTCGTGGCCGTCGTACTTCAGGAGCAAGGCCATCGCCACGGCCCCGTCGATGCTGTCGTCCACGACGAGGATGCGTAGCGAGTTCGCGGTCGTCGCCGACGTGACGCTGCTCGGATCGTGCATGGCGTTCCCACCTGTTCGGGTTCCCGTCGGGTTCTCGGGGCGAGTCGGAAGGGCGGCTACCTCGTTGTAGCTGTAGTCGTTGGACAAGAACCTGAACCGACAATACCGCGCGAGAGGGAAGTCGACAATCGGAGGGGAGGAAATCAGTGGACAAATCCTCCCCGATCCACCATGATCCGAGTTCCGGCGGACTTCGGGGCGGCTCGCATGCGCGATCGAGGCCGGCGCCGACGAAGTTCGACAGTGGAGGCGGACGTGATGCGAGACGGAGAGCGTCGTCCGGGCGAGCCGGGCGCCGCCGGGTCGACCGACCTGGCCGATCACCTCTGGAAGTTTCGCATTCAGTATCGCGAGGGCCGCGACCCCGAGAAGATCCTCCGCGCCGCGCTCAAGCTGGGCGTCGAACTGTTCGGCGGCGTGGAGGGATGCGTCGCCACGATCCATCCCGGCGCCGTCGAGGCCCGGATCATCCACGACGCCTCGGTCGACGGCTGGTGGGACCGGATGCTGTTCGCCGGCTTCCTGCGGGGCGAAAAGGTCTCGGTGCCCCACGAGATGATGCTCGCCCGGATTCGGCGGCACGGCCGGATGTGGGGCGCCCTGGCGTTGCGGTCGCCGAACGCCAACTTCCACTGGGACGCGCGGCAGGCGTTCTCGACGATCGGCAACCTGGCGAACGAACTGATCGATCAGGCCGACCTTCAGCGGATTCGCGAGGTCCGCGCCCGGGTCGACCGCAAGGTCATGGAGCAGAGTCATCCCAAGCACCTCTCGTATGAGCTTCTGCATGGAATCCGGTCGCTGACCGCCTACGACCATTCGGCCGCCCTGCTGATCCACGACGCCGACCTCGGCGTCCTGGAGGTCGTCGCCGAGCAGATCGCCTGGCGCAAGGCCAAGGGGGAGAACGTCGGCCGCAAGTTCCCGCTCAAAAAGACGTTGCATGAGGTCCTCGCTCAACCCGTGGTTCGCGGCTTCGATCGAAACGGCGACGTCTGGACCAACTGGACCGGAGGCGATCCAACCGACCTGGCCGACCTCCTCGACTACGACCAGTCGCCCAAGCCCGGCGTCTCCGCCCCCCCCGAGGGAGCGATCTTGTGCGCCTCGCTGATCACCCGGTCGGGGCTGCTGGGGGTGCTCAAGATCGCGTCGATGCACCCCGGCTCGTTCTGCGCCTACGAGGTCGATCTGATCTCCCAGTTCCTGCCCCAGGCGGCGGTCGCGCTTCAGAACGCCCGCCGGGCCGAGACGCTGGAACGGCGGATGATCGACGCCGAGCGGAAGCACGCGATGGCCGACCTGGCGCGGGGCGTCTCGCACGACGTCAACAACGCGCTCGGGGCGGTCCTTCCCCTGGTTCAGCAGCTTCTCGACGAGGTTGAGCATGGGGCGTTCGATCCTCAAGAGGCGGTGGTCGATCTGCGTCAGGTGGAGCGGTCGATCCAGGTCTGCCGGCGGATTTTCGGCGGCATGCTCAACTTCGCCCGAGGGTCGGCCCGCAACCCCAGCGACGTCGCGCTCGCCCATGCGGTCGACTCGGCGCTCCTGATCTTCCGCGAGGGGTTCGAGCGTCGAGGCGTGATCCTGGAAGTGGACGTCGCTCCTACTCTTCCCTCGCTGTTCGCCGTACAGGCCGACGTCGAGCAGCTTCTGCTCAACCTGTTGAGCAACGCCCGGGACGCGATCGGCCCAGGCGACCGTTTGACGATCCGAGCCGAGGCGTCGGCCGGTTGGCTGGAGCTTCTGGTCGCGGACACCGGCTGCGGCATCTCGGCTGAAGACCTCGCGAAGCTCCAGGAGCCGTTCTTCACCACCAAGCCCAACGGCCACGGGCTTGGACTGGCCATCTGCCGGTCGATCACCGCCCAGCTTCGCGGCCAGTTCGACATCCGGAGCGCGCCCGGGGCCGGCACCCGGGTTCGCATGAGGTTCCCCGCCGGGGCCGGAGAAGACCGATGACGACCGACTCGCGAGACGCCTCGATCCTGGTGGTGGACGACGACCCCGGCATGCTCCGCGCGGTCTCCCGCATCCTCGCCCGGCGGCAGCTTCACGTCGTCTGCGTCGACTCGGGCGCCGCGGCGCTCGCCCAGGCCGGGAGTTCGAGGGTCGACCTGGCCGTCGTCGATGTTCGCCTGCCCGAGATGAACGGCTTCGACCTGACTCGGGCGCTCAAGAGGGACGCCCCCGACGTCGACGTGATCATCATGACCGGCAACGCCGAGGAGCCCGACGAGAACCTCTTGCGGGCGATCGACGAGGGGGCCTTCTACTTCATCCAGAAGCCGTTCGACCGCCGCGTGTTGCTGGCGCTGGTCGATCGTTGCCTCGAACTTCGCCGCCTTCGCCAGGAACGCGAGCGGTACCTCGACCGCGTGGAGCGCGAGCTGGAGGAGGCTCGTCAGTTCCAGCTCGGCCTGCTGCCCCCTTCCGAATTCCAGGCCCGGGGCCTGACGATCGCCGCTCGGTGTCAGGCTTGCAGCGAGCTGGCCGGCGACGTCTACGACTACGTCGAGACCCGCGACGGCGGCGTCGCCCTCTTGATCGCCGACGTGGTCGGACACGGCGCGTCGGCGGCGATGATGACCGGCCTGGTCACGGCCGGGTTCCGCGCGTCGCACGTCGACGACTTCGAGCCTCGCGCGGTCGTCGGCCGGATTCGCGAGGGGCTCCGCGACTTCGACCCCGGCCGGTTCGTCACGCTCTGTTGCGCCCGGCTGCATCCCGACCGCGACCAATTGATCTACGTCAACGCCGGCCATCCCGAGCCGATCGTCCGACGAGCCGACGGGAGCGCCGTTCTGCTCGACTCGACCGGGCCGATCCTGTCGTCGGCCCTCTTCGAGATCCCTTGCGAGCAAGGCTCGGCCGACTTCGCCCCCGGCGACTCGCTGCTGCTGTACACCGACGGCGTCACCGAGTCCCGGGGCCCTCGGGGTTTCTTCGGTCGCGATCAGCTTGTCGAAGCCTTCCTGCGCCGCGAGCCGCGCGGAGCGGAGTTCCTCGTCGCCCTGCTCGCTGAACTCGACGCCTTCAGCGAGTCGTCCGGGCGTCAGGACGACGTGACCTTGCTGACGCTCGACCGAGACGAATAGCATCTGCCGAATTCTCAAAGAACAGGCCCCGTGGGGCGTTCGGGCGGCCGATGATCGGCCCCATGCGGCGGCGAGAGTGAATCTCAGGACGCCCGCGCATGGGCCGGCGAGCTTCCCGAGCCGGCGCGGCGGGCGGGGATCGGCGGTATCGCCGGCGGCGCCGGATTGGGTTCGTTCGCGCCGATTTTTGGAGTCGGCGAAGGGGGCTCACTCGCCCGCGGCGGGCTGGAGATGCAATCCGCTAAGCCTTTGCCTGCAATCCGTTCAGTCGATTTCGATCGGCCTGACGTCGGCGGCGAGGCCGGTTGCTCCGGGGCCGGCGGATTGGGTTCCTTCGTCGCAG
>CALCIC010000371.1 GCA_937907405.1 uncultured Isosphaeraceae bacterium
GGTGAGCACGCCCTTCAACCCGTTGCGGAGCGCGGCCAGCGCCGCCGCCACGCCCCCGACGCCCCCCCCGACGATCACGACGTCGGCGGCGATCTCGCGCTGCGACGCGGCGAGGGCCGCGAGCGCCTCGCGACCGGCGAGCGGCGAGCCCAGCAACGGGAGAAGCGAGAGTCCTCGGCCGCAACGGCCCAGCAAACGTCGGCGCGTCAACATCGAATTCACCCCTTGGGCTCGACGGTTCGTCCTGATACGATAATTCACGATCGCGAGAGTGGCGGAACTGGCAGACGCGCAGGATTTAGGTTCCTGTGCCGCAAGGCGTGAGGGTTCGAGTCCCTCCTCTCGCAATGCGCGTCGTCCCCTTTCCACGCGATCGGCGACGACCGCTGATCGCGTGGACGCCGGGCGCGAGGCCCGGCCGTCGATCGTCAATCCAGCGGGCGGGTGCCGGGGGCGACGCCGGTTTCGGACGATCGATTGATGACCTTGACCCAAAGGTCCGACTCGACCCGGATCTGGCAGGAGAGCCGGATGTTGGGCGCGAGGTCGTCCTCGCGGGCGAGCCGTTCGATCTCGACCTCGGCGGCGGGGGCGGGGTCGCCCGCCAGCACCTCGACCCGGCAGGTCGTGCAACGGGCGTTGCCGCCGCAGCGGTGCATGACGTCGATCCCCGCGTCCTCGATCGCCAGCACGAGCTTCTTGCCCGCCTCGACCTCGAACGACTTCTCACCCTCGACTGTCACGGTCGGCATTGTTCGATTCTCCATCGCCGTTCAGGGTCTCGACGCATCGGGCGCCGGCTTCCGGTTCGTGAGGGGAGGGGCGAGGCTCCCCGCCCTCCCCAGAATACGTCCTCGTGGGACAGACTCTCAGTCTCGACTGTAAGCCCCGAGCATGCAAGAGACTTGCTCGGGAGCCCCCGCGACGGCCGACGGTCGTCCGTCGATTGCGAGAAAACGACGACGCCAGGGTCTTGCATCGGTGTTTCGGCTGTGACATAGTTCACGATCTCGTCCGACCAGGCGACACATCGCCGAACAGGGTCGGAACGACGTCGGAGATCGGCCGCGAGGCGATTTTCGAGAGGCTCCGCCCCACCGGCGGGCAGTCGGATCGACGAGATCGCGAGTCGAGCAACCGGAAGCGTACAACGCAGTCGCCGAGGGACGAGACGACATGAACTGGCAGGTAGGTCTCTACGTGGCCGCCGTGTTGATTCCGCTTGCGGCGTTCGTCGTCCAAATCTTGTTCATCAGGCAGTTGAAGCGACTCAACGCCTACATCGCCACCGGCGCGATCGGCCTGTCGTGCGTGCTCAGCGCGATCGGCTTCCTCGCCTACATCCTCGAAGCCGAAGGCGTCCTGGCCGAGCATCACGCGCCGGCGGCGGCGACGCTGCACGAGGTCGGCGTCGAAGGGGGACACGAAGCGCCCGGACGCGAAGCGCATCATCAGAAGCCGCTGGTCTGGACGGCGAGCTACGACTGGGTGCTTTTGGGATCGCCGACGTCGGGGACCGCCGACCGGTTCCTGAACATGCCGCTCTCGTTCCCGCTGGGCGTGTACATCGACAGTCTGTCGGCCGTCATGTTCCTGATGGTGACGTTCATCGCCACGCTGATCCACCTGTATTCGATCGGCTACATGCACGATGATTCGCGATTCCCGAGGTTCTTCGCGTATCTGTCGCTGTTCTGCTTTTCGATGCTTGGTCTGATCGCGGCGCCGAACCTGTTCATGATCTTCATTTTCTGGGAGCTGGTCGGGCTCTGTTCGTACCTGCTGATCGGCTTCTGGTATGAAGAGCCTTCCAACGCCACCGCGGCCAACAAGGCGTTCGTGGTCAATCGGGTGGGCGACGTGGGCATGCTCGTCGGCCTGGGGCTGCTCTGGACCGCGCTGGGGACGTTCAACTTCCAGGAGATCAACGACGGCCTCCGCGACCCGACGGGCCATTTGAACCGCGCCAACGGCGTCGGCGGCCAGAGCATCGTCGAATTCGAGGCGCCCGGAGCGCCGGTCGGGGCGCCGGCCCGGCAGATCCCGTACTGGATGCTGACGGTCGCCGGACTGGGGGTCTTCGCCGGGTGCGCGGGCAAGAGCGCGCAGTTCCCGCTGCACGTCTGGCTCCCCGACGCGATGGCCGGCCCGACGCCGGTCTCGGCGCTGATCCACGCGGCGACGATGGTCGCGGCGGGGGTGTACCTGGTCGCGCGGTTCTTCCCGGTCTTCACGCCCGAGGTGTTGCTGTACATCGCCTACACCGGCGGCGTCACGCTGTTCATCGCGGCGACGATCGCGATGGTGCAGGTCGACTACAAGAAGGTGCTGGCCTACTCGACGATCAGCCAGCTCGGCTTCATGATGCTGGCGATCGGCGTCGGCGGTCGGGCGGCGGGGATGTTCCACCTGGTGACGCACGCGTTCTTCAAGGCCCTGCTGTTCCTGGGGGCGGGGAGCGTTTACCACAGCGTTCACACCTACGAGATGCCGGCCCTGGGGGGGCTCCGCAAGAAGATGCCGATCACGGCGACGACGATGCTGATCGGCACGCTGGCGATCTCGGGCGTGCCGTTCTTCAGCGGCTTCTACTCGAAGGACGCGATCCTGGCCGCGTCGATCGCGCGGGTGGCGCGAAGCCCGGAACACTTCATGCTGTTCGTCCTGCCGGCCGTGGGAGCGGCGATCACCGCGTTCTACATGTTCCGGATGTGGTTCCTGGTGTTCGCGGGCGAGCCGCGCGGGTTCCGAAGCGAAGCCCAGGCGGTCGTCGCGCACCACCACGACGAAGAGGCGACGCTGGCCCGCGAAGAGGCTTCGCACGGCCACGGCGCCGACGCCCACGACGCAAACCCGGCCGCGCACGCCCATGAGAGCGAGCCGATCATGACCTGGCCGCTGATGATTCTGGCGTTCTTCGCCGTGTTCATCGGCTGGACGCTCTGGCTGGGCCTGCCCTTCGGCGTGCCGATCCTCGAACGGATCATCTCCTACGGCGAGCCGCTCGGCGTGATCAACGCCCACGCGCCCTGGATCCACTGGTCCGCGGTGGCGAGTTCGGTGGTGATCGGCGTCGTGGGCATCGGCCTGGGCGCCTTGTATTACGGCCCTCCCGGCCTGCCGTTCCTGCCGTCGACCCGGCTGAACCCGGCCGCCGCGGCCTCGCGGTTCCACGGGCTCTACGACCTGTTCCAGAACAAGTGGTACTTCGACGAGATCTACGGGGCGATGCTGGTCCGTCCTTGCCTGGCGTTCGCCCGGTACTGCGGCCGGATCGACAAGCTGCTGGTCGACGGCCTGGTCAACGGCGCGGGCTGGGTCACCGAGCGGCTCAGCCGGCTGAACGGACTGTTCGACAAACTGGGCGTCGACGGCGTCGTCAACGGCCTGGCCGGCCTCCTCTATTACGTGGGCGACCGCGGCCGGGAGATTCAGACCGGCAAACTCCGCAATTACCTGATGCTTTTGACGGCGGCGCTGGTCGGCCTGTTCGCCGGCGTCTTCGCCTGGATCGGCGGCGGCGGTTGACGCCGTCCGGCCTGTTCTGATCTGATCTGATCTGAATCGTCCCCGACCGATCGACGAGCCAGCCGCGAGCGAAACCTCCTCCAAACCGGTGCCAGCGACATGAGCGACAATCTTCTCCT
>CALCIC010000372.1 GCA_937907405.1 uncultured Isosphaeraceae bacterium
TCGAACCACGATAGCGCGGCGATGCCCGGCGCGATTTCGCGGCCGGCATCGCCATACCGGTCGGCGCGCAGGCTGGGGTGGGCGCGCCTGAGCGCCGCCAGGCGCGCCACGTAGCCGGTCAGCGCGGCGCCGGGGCCATGGGCGGCCAGGGTCCAATCGAGCCAGCTGGTGGGGTTGTCCTGGCAATAAGCGTTGTTGTTGCCTTCCTGGCTGTTGCCGAACTCGTCGCCGGCCAGCAGCATGGGGACGCCCTGCGAGAGCATCAGCGTGGTCAAGAAATTGCGCTTCTGGCGCCTGCGGAGGGCCAGCACCCCGGGATCGTCGGTCGGCCCCTCGGCGCCGCAATTCCAACTCTCGTTGTTGCTGGCGCCGTCGCGGTTCTCCTCGCCGTTGGCCTCGTTGTGCTTGTCGTTGTAGGACACGAGGTCCTCAAGCGTGAAACCGTCGTGGCAGGTGATGAAGTTGATGCTGGCGCACGGCGCGCGTCCCGTCGACTGATAGAGGTCGCTCGAGCCCGCCAGCCGGGAGGCGAATTCCGACGCCGTGCCGCCGTCGCCTTTCCAGAACCGACGGACGTTGTCACGGTACATGCCGTTCCACTCGGTCCACAGGACGGGGAAGCAGCCCACCTGATACCCCCCGGGGCCGACGTCCCAGGGCTCGGCGATCAGCTTGACCTGTGAGAGGATCGGGTCTTGATGGATGATGTCGAAGAACGCCCCCAGACGGTCGACCTCGTACAGCTCGCGCGCCAGCGTACTGGCCAGGTCGAACCGGAAGCCGTCGACGTGCATGTCGACCACCCAGTAACGCAGGCTGTCCATGATCAGTTGCAGGACCGCCGGCTGACTCATGTTGAAGGTGTTGCCGCACCCGGTGAAGTCCATGTAGTAACGAGGGTCGGGGGCGAGCCGGTAGTAACTCGCGTTGTCGATCCCCCGGAACGAGAGCGTGGAGCCGAGTTGGTTCCCTTCAGCCGTGTGGTTGTAGACGACGTCGAGAATCACCTCGATCCCCGCCGCATGCAGCGACCGCACCATCATCTTGAAGTCGCGCACCGCCGTCAGCGGATCGTCGGTCGTCGTTGCGTACCTCGGCTCGGGGGCGAAGAAGCCGAGCGTGTTGTAACCCCAGTAGTTCACCTTCCCCTGGTCGACCAGGAAACGGTCGTCGATGTGATAATGAATGGGCAGCAGTTCGACGGCCGTGACGCCGAGGCTCAGCAGGTGCTGGATCGCCGGGTCCGAAGCGACCCCGGCGTAGGTCCCGCGGATCTTTTCCGGAACCGTCGCCATCAACTTCGTGAACCCCTTGACGTGCATCTCGTAGATCAGGGTCTTGTGCCAGGGGGTCAACGGCGGTCGATCGTCCCCCCAGACGAACGAGGTGTCGGCGACCGCCGCCAACGGAGCGAACGCCGCGTCGTCGCGGTCGTCGAAGCCGAGGTCGGCCTCGGGGTCTTGCAGCGGATAGCCGAACAGCGAGTCGTCCCATTTGAGATCGCGGCCGATCGCCTTCGCGTACGGGTCGAGCAGGATCTTGTTCGGATTGAACCGATGCCCGTTCTGCGGCTCGACGGGCCCGTGGACCCGATAACCGTAGAGCTGGCCGGGAGTGACGTCCGGGAAATAGTTGTGCCATACCCGCGCCGTCTGCTCCTTCAAGAGGAGTTTCGTCGACTCCTTCACGGCGTCGGGGCCGTCGAACAAACAGAGTTCGACTTGCGTCGCATTCTCCGCGAACAGACTGAAATTCACTCCGGCGCCATCCCAGGTCGCTCCGAGTGGAAAAGGTCGGCCAGGCCAGACGCGCATGGAAGATCGTCCTACGAAGTGTTCTGCTCGGATGAATCGGCGCGCACCCCGGCGCCCGCGCGGGCTCTCGATACGAGGCGAGCGGCTATTTAGCAATTATCGCACCAAAATCCCGTCGCGTCGGCGGTTCTCCTCCCGGAACACGGTTGAAATCCAACGCGTCGCGACGATTGGACGGGCGAGAACCCGGAAGGCTTGGGGAGCGCGGCCGACTTCAGCTTGGTTCGACGCTGGATCGGCGCGGCTTCGAATAACCAAAAAAAACAGAGGAGGGCGCGGGCCCTCCTCTTGCGTGTCGCCGATCAGATCGTGCGAAGTCGGCGGCGCGGACGTTCTCCGCCCGTCGACGGGCGCGTGATTCTCAAACGTGGTGGGCGTTTCGGGCCCGACTCATGCGACGGCTGGGAGGAACCATGTATCGGGGCCCTCGCCAGAGCGGCGCCTGGGTCGCCTTGGCGGTCGCCGAGGCGGCGCTCGACCGGCGCCAGTACTTGCGAGCGAACTGGCGGAATCGGAACGCCGCGGCCGCCGCCACGACCAGACTGACGGGCGCGCCCAGGGCCGCGCGCTCCACCTTGCCCGACTGCTCAAGATCAACTCGCAATTCGCGTTGAAGCTCGGCCGCGGTCGCCTCGACTCCGGCGCGAGTCGCGGGGTCGAGCCGATCCGCGGTCGCGATCGCGGCCCGGTCGTCCTCGGCACCCCCGAACAACCACCAGGCGACGCTTCGGGCGGCGTTCGACAGGCGGTCCGCCTCAAGCAAGGCCAGAACGTCGGCCTCGTCGCCACGGGTCTCGGCGACGTCCTGGCGCGGCTTCTCGATCGAGGCTTGCGGGCCGGACCGTTCGGCGAGGGCGGCGGTCGCGGCCCTCGTCACGACCAGCCCCTCGGGATCGCGCAGGAGTCCGTCGTCGCCGTAACCGCCGGCGGAGAGGATTCCGGCGGCCAGTCCCCGGCCCGGGGCGGCGAGGGCGACAAGCCCGATGGAGCTGCTCGAACCGACGGCCGCGATCGCGTCGTTCCCCACCGAGGGCCGCCCGACCAGCGTCGAGCCGACCGTGATCGTGTAGCTCGACGGCAGCGTCGTGATCGATCCCTGCCCCGGCGCGGCGAACGACGGAGCCGCGGAAGCCGGGCCGATCGGAGCGCCCGACGACGACGACGACGCGCCGAACCGCAGCCCCAGCGCCCCGGCCGATCCCACCGCGTTGGCGACCTGAGCGTCCCTCTTCGACTGAAGGGTCAACGACCAGGTGATTGTCAGCGGCTTCGATCCGACGGCGCTCAAGGTCAGAAGATAAACGCCGCCGTCAAGGTCCGCGTACTTGCCACCAAGCTTGGAATAGAGATCCTGGTTGCTGATACTCGAGCCGTCGACGACCGTGCCGTCGGACTTCATCAACATGACGCGAAGCGAACTCGGAATGGCGTCCGTGTTCAACGAAGCGCTTGTGTGTGGTGGAATCAGCAGCCGATAGGTGACTTCGCCGCCGCCTGGGAGGACGGCCCGCCCGCTGGCGACGACCAGCGTGTCGCTGACTCGTGAGAACCCGGCGGGTACGCCGACTTCGCCGCCATTCGCCCCAGTGGGCGTCGCATCAACAGTCCAGGTCGCCAGCGTGCCCGCGGGCAAGCCGGGCGCGATCGGCGTCTGACCGATCAGGTCGGTGAGGCCTCCCTCGGTCGGCGCCACCAGACTGTATCGGCCTGGCGGGAGCGGCTGATTGAACCAGAACCCCAATTGGTTGAGCCCGGAACCGGCCGAGCCGAACAACACCGGGAACGAGTTTCCCTGTTGATCCTGGACGTAAAGGGGATCGCCGGCCAAACTGGCGGGGTCGATCGCCCCAGAGAAGGAGATCGTGAACCCCGTCGGACTCGTCGAGGTCGGGTCCGCCGACTGGAGTGAGAATCCGACGACGGAAGTCGCCGAGGAGGCCGGATCGGCGACGATCTCGAGTTGATACGGCCCGACGACGCCGATACCCGTGGATATTCCGGGAGCGCCGGTCGTTGGATCATATCCGCCGGGCGCCCCACCGATGTTCCCCGCGCCGGAGACTCCGACGTAGTACACCCCGGGCTTGAGCGCCACGTACAGGTAGGGATCGTTGACCGCCGACCCCAGCCCCTCGCCGGCGGTCCTGGACGCCAGCGCGCGGCCTTGCTGATCGAACAGCGTCAGTGCGCTCCGGAGCGGGCTACCCATGCTCCAGGCGTTGATCTGCAGGCCCAGCCGCCAGAGGGGCTGACTGGTCCCGAGCGTGATCTTATAGAGCGCGACGCCGTGGCCTTGAAGGTCCAGCGCCCCCGAAGCCGAACCGACGGCGGAGCCGACGTCGCCCAGGTCGATCGCGTTGTCAAGAGTCGCCGGCTTGCCGACGACCTGGAACTCGACGAGCGTATGGTCCGCGTCGGAGTTCCAGGACGGATCGGAAAGGAGTTGAGCGAGCATGGACCCGCCGGCCAGCACGATCCGATACCGGCCCGGTTCGAGCGGACTCGCCAGCGGAATCGTCGCCGTTTGGGCTGCGGGGTCCAGCACGGCGGGCGTGGGTTTCGAGCGATCGCCTACCACGCTGATTCGATCATCCGAGCCGACCTGCTCGAGGAAGACGGCGTCGTCGGACCACGAGAACCCCACCGGCGGAAGTCCGGCGAGCTGCGCCGCTTTCAGGTTGACGACGATCTGCCGCGGCGCCGCGGCATCCGAGAAGATCTGGCCGTCGCCGGGAGTGACCGAGATTTTGGCGAGGAGCTGGCTCGCGGCCGTCGCGGGACTTCCCGTCGCGGACATCACCAGCCGAGATTCGAGCGAGTCCATCGCGAGTTCGCGACGCGCCGATCGAAGCTGCATTGTAATCAAGGCGCGACTCATGGCGTCACCAACGGCAAAAGGATGAGGAATCCAAGCAAGTGAGCTTCAGATCGCCATTTGCAGTTGAAAGGTGCGGCCACGAGTCGAGCCCGGACGTCGAGCCCTCGGCGGCGACGGTCGTTAAGTCTTCGAACCGCCTCCAGACCGCATCTTTCCACTCAGGATCGTCGAAGGGGCCGACTGAAGCGCCCAATTGGACGCAGCCCGATCGATCCCCCTGATTTGAGGATAGGCCGGCTTTCGGGCGCCGCGCGACGCGGCGACAAAAAGCAACGTCGTCGATGATCCGGCCGGGGACGCCGATTCCGACGTCCGGCCCACGAAGATTCGCTCCGGAGGAAGTGGAGGAGGGATCGATGGACGCGGTTCTTCGCGCGCCCGCTCGTCGCCCGCCTCGAAATCGGAAATCTCCAGCTTGTCGCCCCACCCCACGACGTCGCCCACCCGCACCAGCTCTTGCGAACTGGACATGGACTGCATCGCCGAAATCCCCCCTCCCTGATCGGGCTTCGCGGGAATGTAAGGGGCGTAGATCGGCATCGGAGGCAACGGAGCAGAGCCGAAATTCACCTGAAGCCCGAAGGCGCCGACCATCGACCCGCCGCCGTACCCGGCGACGCGGATGAAATAGCCCTGGCCAGGAT
>CALCIC010000373.1 GCA_937907405.1 uncultured Isosphaeraceae bacterium
CGGCGAGCATCAACGTGGGCACCGGCGGTTCCGCGGTGTGGACGGTCGATTACCAGGCCCTCACCAACCAGAGCACCGTCGTCGTGCCCAACGGGAATTTCCCGATCGGGCCGTGGGTCGCCAACGACGCCTCCTCCTCCTGGATCGCGCCCTCGGCGTTCGGCCCCCAGACCGCTCCCGAGAACACCGATTTCGTGTACACCACGACCTTCAATCTGACGGACGCCGCGTCGCTCCTGACGGGTCGTTGGCTGTCGGACAACAACACCGTGTCGATCACGCTGAACGGTCAGCCGGTCCTGCCGGGGACGAACAGCGTCGCGACTTCGTTCACGCAGTGGACCAGCCTGTCGCCCAACGCCGGGCTGGGCGCTTTCGTCGTGGGCCTGAACAAGTTGGTTTTCACGGTCCACAACGGTGCGGGGCGGAGCGACAATCCGACCGGTTTCCGGTTTGAGGGGGCCGTCCTGGTCGGCGCGGTTCCCGAGCCGTCGTCGCTGGTTCTGAGCGCGATCGGCGCGCTGCTGCTGGGCCGGATCTCGTGGAAGCGACGGCTCGCCCACCGCGACGCGTGATCGATTGCGAACATTCGCAGAGTGATCCAGAGGCCGTCCGCATCGGCGGGCGGCCTCTTTGTCGCGCGTTTCGCCTTGGCTTTCCGAGCCGGTCGGGGCAGAATCATGGAGACCGTCCGAAACCTTACTGAATGCCGATGATTGCGATCGAGGGCAGTGGATGATGGCCGACCCCATTTCGTACGATGATTTCGCCAAGCTCGAGCTTCGGGTGGCCAAGGTGCTGGAGGCTCGTCCGCATCCCAACGCCGACAAGCTGCTGCTGCTTCAGGTCGACGTCGGCGATCAGCAGAAGCAGATCATCGCCGGCGTCCGCCAGCATTACACGCCCGAGCAACTGGTCGGCAAGAACATCGTGATCGTCAACAACCTGGCGCCCGCCATGCTCCGGGGCGAGACCTCCAACGGCATGCTCCTGGCGGCCAGTTCGGGCGAGCAGGTTATCCTCCTGACGGTCGACGATCCCTCGTGTGTCGCGGGCGCGAAGATCAAGTAGCTTTCCCGCGACATTGCATCCTTTTGGACGCCGCGGCGGCGGATCATGAGGCGAGCGTCCCTTGCGAAGAGACCTCGGCGATTTCCAGACGCCGCCGGAGCTGGCCGCCGCCCTGGTCGCCCGACTGGGGCCGATCGGCGCGCGTTGGCCGCGCGTGCTGGAGCCGACCTGCGGTCGCGGGGCGTTCCTCGAAGCGGTCTGTTCGGCTCTCGCCCCCCCCCGGGAAGTCGTCGGCGTCGAGATCCAGTCGTCGCACGGGACCGAGGCCCGCGCGCGGCTCGCCTTGCTCCCGTCGCCGACGCGGTCGACGATTCTCGAGGCCGACGTCTTCGGTCTCGACCTCCGGACCGATCCCCCCTGGACCGAGGGGGGCCCGCTGCTGGTGCTGGGAAATCCCCCCTGGATCACCAACGCCGAATTGGGGAGGCTGGGGAGCGCCAACTTGCCCCCGAAGCGTAATGTGAAGTCGCTCTCGGGCCTGGCCGCGCGGACCGGCGCGGCGAACTTCGATCTCGGCGAGGCGGTCTGGCTCAAGCTGATCGACGAGCTGGCCGACCAGGATCCGACGATCGCGCTTCTCTGCAAGACTTCGGTCGCCCGCGCGGTGCTCCATCATCTCCACCGAACCGGCCGACCCGTGTCCGACGCCGAGATGATCGAGATCGACGCCCGGCGTTGGTTCGGCGCCTCGGTCGGCGCCTGCTTCCTCAAGCTGACGCTGGGCGCGGGCGGTTCGACGGGCCGGGTCGCGGTCTTCTCCGATCCCGAGGCGTCTCGACCGCGATGCGCGATGGGCTCGGTCCAGGGCCTGTTCGCCTCGGACCTTGAAACCCTGGAGACGCTCGATTTCGCCGTCGGTCGGTCGCCGGTCTGCTGGCGGCAAGGAGTCAAGCACGACACGGCTCGGGTCCTGGAGCTGACCGAGCGGCCCGATGGAACGCTCTGCAACGGGCTTGGCGAGGAGGTCGTCGTCGAGCTTTCGTTCGTTTATCCGCTTTTGAAGGGGACCGATCTCGCGCGCCGCGCGATCGACCGTCCGCGTCGACGGTTGATCGTCACGCAGGAGAAGCTCGGCGGGGAGACTCGGGACCTCGCCGAACGCGCCCCGCTCCTCTGGTCGTACTTGCGAGACAGGGCGGGGGGGTTCGACAAGCGGCGGTCGTCCATCTACCAGAATGCGCCGCCGTTCGCCCTGTTTGGAATCGGTCCGTACACCTTCGCCCCGTACAAGGCGGCCGTGGCGGGGATTCATCGACCTTCCCGGTTTCGCGCGGTCGGGCCGGTCGACGGCCGGCCGACGGTCTTCGACGACACCTGCTACCTGTTGCCTTGCCGATCGGCCCTTGAGGCGGCCGTGCTGGCGGCGGCGGCCGACGACCCGATCGCGCGGCGGGTCCTCCGCGCCTTGACGTTCGCCGACGCCAAGCGCCCGGTGACGAAGGCCGTGCTTCAGATGATCGACCTCGGCGGCGTACTGGCCCGCGCCGACGCCCCGGCCCTCATCGATCGCGTCGCGGAAATCTTGCGCGACGACCTGGGGCTCGACGACGGAACGGACGACGCGATCAAAGCGGAAGTCGAACGACTGATCCCGTTGCTTTCTCCCTCCGACGACCGGAAACTGGAGCGGCCCGCGTCGGACGTCGTCACGGCGGAGTCTCCGTCGGCGTCCTCGGATCGCCCGGCCTGACAGCCAGAGGAGCCGCGATGGCCTTCGCCACGATCAACTACCACAGCCATTCCCTGCAAAAAGCGTCGTCGTTCAACGTCGTTTTCCCGGACGATCCGGCCGTCCCCCGCCCCTGGTCGGTGTTTTACCTGCTGCACGGGCTGTCGGACGATCACACGATCTGGATGCGCCGGACGAGCATCGAGCGATACGTTCAGGGCCTCCCCCTGGTGGTGGTGACGCCCAACGGCGACCGCGGCTGGTACACCAACGCGCTGGAAGGTTATCGATATGAGGACGACGTCGTCAAGGACGTCCTCGGCCTGGTCGATCGCACGTTCCCGGTCAAGGCCGAGCGCGAGGGGCGGGCGATCGGCGGCCTGTCGATGGGGGGCTACGGCGCGATCAAGATCGGGCTCAAGCACCACGAGATGTTCGCCAGCGTGAACTCCCACTCCGGAGCGATCGGCTTCCTGCGAGGCGACCCCGAGAAGAGCAGGGAGCTCAGCCCCGAATTCCAGCGGATCTTCGGCGAGAAGCCGGCCGGCGGCCCGGAGGACCCGTTCGCGATCCTCGACGGCATCGATCACGGCCGGATTCCAAGCATGCGGATCGACTGCGGGGTCGACGATTTCTTGATCGCGCAGAACCGCGACTTCCACAAGCTGCTCGAAGAACGCCGCATCCCCCACGAATACCAGGAGTTCCCCGGCAGCCACAACTGGGCCTACTGGGACGAGCACGTCCAGCAGGCCCTCGCGTTTCACGTCCGCAATCTCAAGCTCAAGCCGTGACGTCGGCTTCGGCTTCTTCTTCCGGGACGATCTCTTCGCCGGCCAGGTGGCGCGCGACGTCGGTCAGGCGGCCGGTTTGTTCGAAGATCTCAAGTTGTCGGGTCGCGCCGTCGGGACGCTCGGCCATCAACCGGGCGTAATCGAGCCATCGCCGGCAGCCGAGCTTCTCCGCGGTGTCTTCCAGGCTGGAGATCATCCGTTGCAGCTCGGCGCGGACCGCCTCGTTCCGTCCGGTGGCGGGATCGACGAGCACCGCGTCGAGGCCGTGGCGCGCCGCCCGCCAGCGGTTCTGACGGATCATCAGGCGGCCGAACTCGTCGAGCGGGGCCGGCTCGTATTCGGCGTCTTCCGCCGTCTGGTGGACCAGGCATTGAATGAGCGCGGCAAGGCCCTGGACCGACGCCAGGTCGCTGGGCATGTCGCAGATCCGCACCTCGACGGTGCCGAAGCGGTCGCTGGGGCGCACGTCCCACCACAGCTCCTTGGTCGTCTTGATGCAGCCGACCCCCGCCAGCCGCTCGGCCAGCCTGACGAACGATTCCCAATCGCGCAAGAACGGCGGTTGCCCTCCGGTCGGGGCCGACCCCAGCGCGTCGAGCCGGTACGAATGCAGGCCGGTGGGTCGGCCGCACCAGAACGGGCTGTTGGCCGAAAGCGCCAGCAGCGTCGGCAGGTAATGGGCGACCCGAGTGCAGGTCCGGGCCGCGGCGTCGCCGTCCTTCACCGCGACGTGGACGTGGAGTCCGAACGTCAGCTCGCGGAGCAGCGTGTCCTGGAACTGGTCGATCAGTTCGTGATACCGGGCGTCGGGGGAGAGCGGCTGGTCGAGCCAGTGGCCGAACGGATGCGAACCTCCCCAGCCCAGCCGCGCGCGGTTCCGCGCGGCCAGTTCGGCGGTCGCCGCGAGCTTGGCGGCGAGATCGCGGCCGACCTCGTCGACGTCGCGACAGATCCCCGTGTTCACCTCGACGCAGCAGAGGTAAAGCTCGCGCTTGAGCGAACCTTCCATGCCTTTAGGAACCTCGTCGAGGATCTCGTTCGCCACCGGGGCGAGATCAAGCGACTCCTCATCAATAAGCTGAAGCTCCAACTCGACCCCCAGGGTCGGCCAGTCGCTGCCGCGGAACGGTTCAACAGTCATCGGTGATCCCTCGATTCGCGGTAAGACGCAAGCCCGCCCAACAGCGGACGAAGACCGACGACAGCAAGGCAAATCCGGCGCCGGAGCGATCCCCCGCCGCCTGCTCCCGGATACTCGGCGACCCCATTCATGTTGAATCCATCCGGCGCAACCACCCGACGCTTGACAAACGTGAATCGACTCGGTCAAATCCAAACTCGCAATATTTGCGAATATTCCAAGTGTGTTGAAATTGTCAATGCAACAATGTCCGAGGTCTTCCTCAAAGGGGAGAACTGACGATGCGCGACGTGATGAGTGGTCTATCCTGCGTCATTCTGGGAGCGGTCCTGGCGACCTCGGCCGCCCGCGCCGATCTTATTGTTTCGACGGGCGACCCCAACGGTCTGATGGCGGCGGCCTCGCGGTCCGGCGCCGGCGAGATCGAGACCGGCGACGATTTCATCCTGGGCGCCCGGACGCTGATCACCGGAGCGAGCTTCACCGGGTTGCTGCCCTCGAACCTCAATCTCAATCAGATCACCGAGGTCGCGATCGAAATCTACCGGGTCTTCCCGAACGATTCGACCGACCCGCCGTCGGGGCACGTGCCCACGAGGACCAATTCGCCGTCGGACGTCGCGTTCGACTCGCGGGCCGCTTCGTCGTCGACGCTCACGTTCTCCACGACGGTTCTGAACGCCTCGTTCACCGCCGCCAATTCGGTGCTCAACGGCATTCATCCGCTGCCGGGCGTGACGACCGGGGGCGAATCCTCGGTCTCCGGCCAGGAGGTCCGCTTCAACGTCACGTTCAAGACGCCTTTCGACCTGCCGGCCGATCATTACTTCTTCGTCCCCCAGGTGGGGATCGCCACGGGCCAGGGGAACTTCTACTGGCTCTCCGCGCCCAAGCCGATCATCCCTCCGGGAACGCCGTTCGCCCCCGACCTTCAGGCATGGATTCGGAACCAGGCGCTCGACCCCGACTGGCTGCGGATCGGCACCGACGTCGTCGGCGGCGCGAATCCCCCCACCTTCAACATGAGTTTCACACTTGACGGCCAGGTCGTTCCCGAACCGTCGAGTCTCGTGATGATCGGGATCGCCGGCGTCGCGCTCGTCGGGCTCGCCGCCCGCCGTCGTTCCGTTCGCTGAGCCAGCAATCAAACACGGATCGCGGGTTCGGCGCTCCATCCCTGAAAGGAGCCGCGCCGTGACGCATCAAACCGTGCGGCGCGATGCAAGTTGCGTTTCGTCAACATATTGCGGCTCATCTCCAGATCGAGTTGCGATCGACGGGCAGGGCGTCGTACGGTGTTCAAGGTGCCCCGACTGGCAAGATCCGTCCCGCCGTTCGAGAATTTTGGTAGAGAACATCTGGATACTTGTCCGACTCCAGGCACAATGGTGGTGTCCGCGGTTGCGGTTCATCCATACACTGCCCGTGCGGGGATCGGAGGCCCAGAACGTGCTACGCGAACTGTCGGTGCAGAACCTGGCGACGATCGAGGACGTCCGGATTGAGCTGGAGGGGGGCTTCTGCGTCTGGAGCGGGGAGACCGGGGCGGGCAAGAGCCTGCTTCTGACGGCCCTCGGCCTGGTGCTGGGGGGGAAGGCCTCGGCCGATCTCGTCCGCGCCGGCAAGCCCGAGGCGCGGGCGGCGGCCGTCTTCGAGATCCAGCAAGCCCCGCTCCGGGACGAGGTCGAGGAGCTTCTGGGGGCGTCGCTTGAGGACGGCGCGGTCATCATCAACCGGCGGGTCTCGGCCCAGGGGCGGAGCACCGCTCAGGTCAACGGCATGCCCGTGACGATCGCCACGCTTCAGAAGCTGGGCGACCGCCTGATCGACGTCCACGGCCAGTACGAGAACCGGGCGCTCGTCGATCCCGACCGCCAGCGCGCGCTGCTCGACGCCTTCGGCGGGCTGGAGCCGCTGGCGGCGTCGTTCGCGACCGCCCGCCAGGTCCATGACGATCTCAGGCGGAGGCGGCAGGCGTTGCTCGACGCGTCCCAGGCGCGGAAGCGCGAGCGCAGCCTGCTCGAATTCGAGCGCGACGAGCTGGCCGCCGCCGATCCCAGGCCCGGCGAGTACGACGAGTTGGTCCAGGAGACCCACGTCATGGCCAACGCCGGCGCCCTCCGCGCGGCGGCCGCCGAGGGCCACGGCCTGCTCTACGAGGCCGACGACTCGGCCCAGGAGATTCTCAAGCGGGTGGCCCGGACGCTGGAGCCGTTGGCGCGTAACGTCCCCGAACTGGCCGAGGCCGCGGCGACCCTTGAGCGACTCGCGGCGGAGACCCGCGAGGTCGCCTACGCGCTCCGCGATCTCGGCAGCGGCTGGGACGACGACCCCGACCGGCTGGAGGACCTCGAAGCCCGACTGGCCCTCTATCGCAAGCTGTCCGGCCGGTTCCATTGCCTCCCCGACGAACTGGCCGCGCGGAAGGTCGAAACCGACGCCAAGCTCGCGGAGATCGACCGCGACGAGACCGACCTCAAGGCCCTTGACGGGCCGTTGGCCGTCGCCTGGGCCGACGTCAAGCGCGCCGCCTCGGCGCTGTCGGCGGGGCGCCGCAAGACGGCCAAGGATTTCGGCAAGGCGATCCAGGGGCGGCTCCGGTCGCTGAGCATGGAGCGCGCCCGGCTGACCGTCGAGATTGAGACCCGCGACCTGGGGGACGACCCCGCCGCCGCTTCGCCCCCGGAATCGGGCGTCGACAGGGTCGAGATGGTCTTCCTGGCCAACCCGGGGGAGGTCCCCCAGCCGCTCCGCAAGATCGCCTCGGGGGGCGAGCTGTCGCGGGTGACGCTCGCCGCCAAGTCGGT
>CALCIC010000374.1 GCA_937907405.1 uncultured Isosphaeraceae bacterium
CTCGACCCCGCGGCCAAGATGTCGCGCGGCAAGCCGGTCCCCATGGGGCCGACGGCCAGGCTCGCCGAGGGGATGACGTTCGAGCAGCTCGGCAAACTCGCGCCCCAGGAGATCAAACAGCGCGGACTGTTCCCCTATTCGGCGCTTCCTCACCCGTTGCACGCCAACGGCGGTCAGGTCTTCCCGCAGATTCAGATCGACATGTTCCCGCGGCTTGAACGGTTCGACGTGGCGTTCGACGTCCCCGACGCGTTCCTCCCCGAGTTCCCGCCGGCGATCTTCCTTTCGAACCGTCCCGAGCTGGGGGACGTCTCGCGAGGGCAGGTGGTTTCGCTCCAGAATTATTACGCCCTGTTCGCGGGCATCCTGCCGCAGGCGCAGCTCGACGGCCTGCGGATGCTGCTCACGCCGCTGCCGCAGGAGGAATTCAACCTGACCGACGATCGCAAGTCGCCGATGCCGCAGCTCGGCGTCGCCTGCTTCGACTGCCACGTCAACGGCCACACGACCGGCCAGTTCCACCTGACGCCCGACATTCGGCCCGAGGAGCGGCGGATGCGCCTCGACACGGTCAGCCTCCGCGGCGTGTTCAACCAGCAGGTCCACGGCTCCAAGCGGAGCCTCCGCTCCATCGAGGACTTCACCGAATTCGAGCAGCGGACGGCGTATTTCAACGGCGACCCGATCCGGGCGATGAAAAAGGGGTTCACCGAGCTTCCTCGCGAGATCATCCCCCACATGGCCCAGATGCAGAACATGCTCGACTTCCCTCCCGCCCCCAAGCTGACCATCACCGGTCGGTTGAATGCCAAACTGGCGACCGAATCGGAGAAGCGCGGCGAGGCGTTGTTCTTCGGCAAGGCCGACTGTGCGACCTGCCACCCCGCGCCGTTCTACCTCGACGACAAGCTCCACGACCTGCACGTCGAGCGGTTCCTCAAGGACGAGCCCGGCGACGGCCCCATCAAGTCGTTCACCCTACGGGGGATCAAGGACAGCCCGCCGTACCTCCACGACGGCCGCTGCCTGACCCTTGAAGACACGGTCGAATTCTTCAACCTGGTCCAGGAGCTGAACCTGACCCAGCAAGAAAAAGCCGACCTCGCCGCCTTCATGAAGGCGCTCTGACCGACGAGTCCGCGGAACGACCGCCTTGGCGACTCCAGCCGGCGCGCCTGTTCTTACGATCAGGATCGCCGGCCGTTTTGATCTTCAACAGAATCGGCGTCGCGGGCACAATTCACGCGAGAACGAGCCCGGAGGATGCCGATCGAAGAATCGAATCGGGCGACGGCGAGACGAGTTCCGGTCGCACGGAGGTGGATCGTGGGTCGATGGCCGAAGATCGTGTTGGGTGCCTGCGTCGCCTGTGCGGGAATTGGCGCCGGGCTGGAGTCGTTGGTCCGGGCGCAAGCCGTCAGCCGAGAGCGCGACGTCACGGCGACCGGCCCGGGGGGCCGGACGATCGAGCGTCGAGTTCAGGTCGATCGAGGGCCGGGCTACGCCGACCGCCAGGTCCAGATTCAGCGCCCCGGCGGTACGTACTCGCGTGAGGTTCATGTGTCGGGGAGCCGTCCTGGCCAGCCGCCGATGCGCGGTCCCGGTCCGGGTCCTGGTCCCCGTTATCATCACGGATCCGGATTCGGCGGCCGTCCGCCGGTGATCATCGAGCGGAACGTGTTCGGCGGTCCGGGGGCGTTCGCTCTCGGGATGCTGGGGGGGGCGGCGATGACCGCGCCGCTTTGGGCGCCGCCGATCCTGGCGCCCCCGGTGGTCGTCGCGCCCCCGGTCGTGGTCGGCCCGCCGACCGTGGTCGTGCAGCAACCCGCGGTCGTCTCGACGCCGCCGACCGTGATCGTCGACCCGCTCGACGGCGTCACGCTCGCCGCGCAACGGCTTCAGAGCCATTATCCCGGAAGCCGGCGCGAGGCCGCGCAGACCCTCGGCCGGTTGGGCGACCCTCGGGGCGTCCCGCCGTTGGTCGACGCGCTCAAGAACGATTGGTTCAAGGACGTCCGGATCGCCTCGGCCCAGGCGCTCGGCGAGATCGGCGGCCCCGAGGCCGAGTCCGCGCTGGAACGGGCGGTCGTCTACGAGAAGAAGGAAGCCGTCCGCGACGTCGCCGCCGCCGCGCTCAACATGGCCCGCGAGCGACACGTCGTCGTCCAGTCCTCCCCCCCCGCCGGGCGGATCGTCGAGTCGACGGTCGACGAATCGCCGCGCCCCTCGACCCGAACCGCGGTCCCGCCCCCTCCCGCGCCGGGCCTCCACCGCCCGCTCCAGTGGAAGCCCAGGACCGACGACGTCCCGGCCCTCGAAGCCCCCGCCGACTGATGCCCGCGCGGCCGGCCGGATTCGTCGACCGCGGCCGGGGGCTGATCGTCAGTACGAATCGGCCGAAATCACCTCGCCGCCGGCGCGGGTGGCGAGCGCCTGCCAGGCGGCCGGATTGATCGAGTTCTTGATGAAGCGGACCGAGCCGTCGGCGAGCAGGGAGTTGACGCCGCCGGCGTGCCGGCTCCAGTAGTCCTCGACGTGCGCCTCGGGGTGGTTCGGGGTGCGCGGGCCGTCTTCCACGCCGACGGGGCCGAGGATCATCGTGAACGATTCCTCGGGCTCGGCCGCGAACTGGTCGCCCCCCCCCTCGAACGACGAGGTCTTGAACAGCCAGCCGCCGATCGCCCGGCCGGTCCAGGTCACGTAGCTGAGGTTGTGGCTCCGCTCGCCGACGGCGATCGTGTTGCTTGTGCCGTCGACGATCGCCGCGAAATTGATCTTGCTGTTGCGGAAGAACATGCCGTCGCCCCGTCCCGGCGCGGCGCCGATCTCGCCCCGGCCGTACATGCCGACGTAGTTGCCGCTGCCCACCGTGTAGACCGTCGCGGTGTTGGCCTCGTTGCGCACCGGCACCGTTTGGGGGGACGAATCGGACGGGCAAAGGTAGCTGTTCACCCGCAGCAACTGGGAGGTGAAGTTCTCGGCGTTGGTCATGGTCAGGCTGAAGTTGATGGAGTCGTACAGCGGCCGCTGCTCGATCTCAGGCAGGATGAAGCTTCCCCATCCCCATCCCTGACCTATGTCGTCCTCGGCGGTCCCGGCGTCGCCGCCGTCCTTCTTGTAGAAGCTGGCGTACCCCGGCGGGAAGACGTTGTGGGCGTCGCTGTAGTTGTGCAGCGCGATGCCGATCTGCTTGAGGTTGTTGATGCACTGCGCGCGCCGCGCGGCCTCGCGGGCCGCCTGCACCGCCGGCAGCAGCAGGGCGATCAGGACCGCGATGATCGCGATCACCACCAGCAGCTCGATCAGCGTGAAACCCCGGCCCCGCCCGCCGCTCTGATTCATGTTCCTAGGCATCTGGATGATTCCTTGTACTCGTGCGCCGATCGCGATCGTTGAAGACGTGGGACGTCGCGAAGTCGAGGGGGAGCCGTGGATCAAGCCACGGTCCTCGAACCCGGAAACGGCCTGGCGCGGTCCGCGAGGGGGCCTCGCGAACGCGATGGATCGGCGGAATCGAGCGCGGGAGCATCCTCGTCGGGAACGCGCGGGGGCGGGCGAGATCTTCGGAGGCCGTCGTTCGACGCCGTGACCGGATCAAGCCGCGCGGCGCGCTGCCGCGCTCGGTCAGACGAGTGGAGGAGCGCGCGGGCTGGGCGAGGCTTGCGGCGCGGGCGGGAGGAACAGCGGAGGCTCGGCCGGCGGCCGAATCCGCACGACGTCGACCACGAGACGCGAGTCGACGCCCAACAGGAACAAAGCCTGGTGATGGAACTGGCAGACCGGGCAGTCGTCGTTCGAATGGCGGCCCAGGTCGGTCGAGCCGTGCGACGCGTCGTCGCTGCGGTTCGACAGTTCAGCCGGGTGGTGATTGAAACCCGGTAGCGCGTGCAGGGCCGGACCGGCCAGGGAGACGATCCCGTGCAGGACGAGGAAGGCGACCAGGAGTGTGCGACTGGACCGCGAGGTCATGGAAGCGGGTCGCTCCGGGATCGGCGTCAAACGACGGAGGGTCGGGGGCGAGGGGCTCCCGAGTCGCTCTCACGCTGCAACCTGTGGAAGTTCCTTCCTAGTTTGTAGGATCGATCGGAAGGCCGTCAACCCCGCGTTTCGGGAATGACGCCGATCTTCCGATCGACCCTCGTCGTCGTCGCCGGCTCATCGGAGCGGGTTGAAGACCATCCCGGTGAGGAGTTTGGGGAAGAAATAGGTGCTCTTGGGGGGCATGGTTTCGAGGCTTGAGGCGATCGACTCGACGTGCTCCATGCTGGCCGGAGCGACCAGGCAGGCGAGGTCGCAGCCGCGCGCGGCGACGTCGGCCTGGACTTCGCTCGTCAGGTGGACGTAGCGGGTGGAGCGGTCCTTGGCGATCGGCCCGAGCAGGTGGTCGAGGGCCAGGACCTGGAGGATGCTCACGCCCAGGGCCCGCCATTCGGGGCCGTGGTCGGACGCGAGCCGGTCCATCGCCTCGTCCGACCGCAGCCGGGCCAGCGTCCAGACGCCGTCGGCGACGGTGCCGAATCCCAGGACGTCCTGAGCGCCGCCGTCGACGACCTCGGCGGCGGCGGCCTCGCAGCCCTCGTCCCCCTCGCCCACCGTCCAGGTCTCGAACTCGGGCGCCAGCAGCCTGGCGAGTTCGTCGGCCTTGAGGCCGGGGAAGCCCGAGACCAGCCGGTGGGTCGGCAGGATCAGAAGGCCGGGATCGCTCATGCCGACGAGCATCATCAGGCAGAAGTTCGCCGGGTCGTCCGGTCCCGACAGCTCGCCGGTCGACGCCAGGTGGTCGCGGTAGCGGAGCCCGGTCTCGTAGCGATGGTGGCCGTCGGCGATGAAGATCGGACGGTCGGCCATCAGCCCGCCGACCGCCGTGAGGACCTCGGGGTCGGTCGCCAGCCAGAGCTTGTTCGTCACCCCCAGGTGGTCGACGGCCGTCAGCGGCGTGCGGTCGCGGACCCCGCGCTCGACCTGCCGGAGGACCTCGTTCGAGGCGTCCGGGTAAAGGCCGAAGATCGGGCTGAGGTTGAACCCCGTCGCCTGGTAAAGCGCCAGGCGGTCGGCCTTGGGGCCGGCGAGCGTCTGCTCGTGAGGGAAGATCCTCCCCTCGCCGAACGGCTCAAGGCGGACCCGGGCGAAGAACCCCTTGCGCGTGTGCGTCCGCCCCTCGACCTCGAAGGTCTGCTCGTAGATGTAAAGGGCCGGCTGCTGGTCGGCCCGCAGCACCCCCTCGCGCAGCCAGTCGCGGAGGAACCGGGCCGCGCGCGAGTAGCGGTTCTCGGAATCCGAGTCGCCGGCCTCGGGCCTGTTCAGCTCCATTCGAATGCTGTTGTAGGGGCTCGCCTCGTAGAGCTTTTCCTGCAACTCCGAGTTGATCACGTCGTACGGGGGCGCGACCACGTCGGACAGCGCGCCCACCTGAGCCACATCGTAGCGGACGCCGCGGAAGGCACGCACGTCGGGCATCGAGAAACCCATCCTTTTAAAAACAGAAATCAGTCGTGAAAATGTGCTAAATCGATCATTGTGCAATGCGGTGGAAACGACGACGCCCCGGGCCGCTGGAGGTCGACTCGGGGCGCGAGGAGGGGGGGGCCGGCGGCGGGCGTCGGGCCCCGCCGCCGCGAGCGCCGATCAATAGCGGTAATGGTCGGACTTGTAGGGGCCTTCCTTGGGGACGTTGATGTAGGCGGCCTGTTCGGGCGTCAGCTCGGTCAGCTCGACGTTCAGCTTCTTGAGCTGCAACCGGGCCACGTGCTCGTCCAGCTTCTTGGGCAGGACGTAGACGCCGACCGGGTACTTCGCGTTGTGCTGCCAGAGCTCGATCTGGGCGAGGGTCTGGTTCGCGAACGACGAGCTCATGACGTACGAGGGGTGGCCGGTGCCGCATCCCAGGTTGACCAGCCGCCCCTTGGCGAGCAGGATGATCCGCTTGCCGTCGGGGAAGACGACGTGGTCGACTTGCGGCTTGATCTCTTCCCAGCGGTAGTCTTCCAGCGACGCCACGTCGATCTCGTTGTCGAAGTGGCCGATGTTGCAGACGATGGCCTGGTTCTTCATCCTGGCCATGTGGTCGTGCTTGATGACCTTGAAGTTGCCGGTCGTGGTCACGAAGACGTCGGCCTTGTCGGCGGCGTATTCCATGGTGACGACGCGGTAGCCCTCCATCGCGGCCTGAAGCGCGCAGATGGGGTCGATCTCGGTGATCCAGACCTGGGCGGAGAGGGCGCGGAGGGCCTGGGCCGAGCCCTTGCCGACGTCGCCGTAGCCGCAGACGACGGCGATCTTGCCGGCGATCATCACGTCGGTGGCCCGCTTGATGCCGTCCACCAGCGACTCGCGGCAGCCGTACAGGTTGTCGAACTTGGACTTGGTGACGGAGTCGTTGACGTTGATGGCGGGGAACTTCAGCTCGCCTCGCTTGTGCATCTGGTAGAGGCGGTGGACGCCGGTGGTGGTCTCCTCGGTCACCCCCTTGACCGCGGCGAGCTTCCTGGAGTACCAGCCGGGCTCCGCGGCGATCCGCTTCTTGATCGCGGCGTAAAGCACGCGCTCTTCCTCGCTGCCGGGCTTGTCCAGGACGTGGACGTCCGCTTCGGCCCGGGCGCCGAGGTGAAGCAGCAAGGTCGCGTCGCCGCCGTCGTCGAGGATCATGTTCGAGTCGCCGCCGTCGGCCCATTCGAAGATCCGGTGGGTGTAGTCCCAGTACTCCTCGAGGGACTCGCCCTTGTAGGCGAAGACCGGGACGCCGGCCTCGGCGATCGCGGCGGCGGCGTGGTCCTGGGTCGAGAAGATGTTGCACGAGGCCCAGCGGACCTCGGCGCCGAGCGCCTTGAGCGTCTCGATCAGCACGGCGGTCTGGATGGTCATGTGCAGCGAGCCGGTGATCCGGGCGCCCTTGAGGGGCTGGCGCGCGGCGTACTCCTCTCGGATGGCCATCAGCCCGGGCATCTCCGTCTCGGCGATGGCGATCTCGCGGCGGCCCCACGGGGCGAGCGAGATGTCGGCGACGTGGTAATCCTTGGCAGTCGCGGTCTGCTGCGCAACAGCGGTCATGTTCAAAGTCTCCTGAAACGATGAACGGGCGCCGTTGCACGGTGTTAGTCCATCTCATCGAGCCTGGCAGGAACGTCCATTGCGTTCCGTCGCAGCGCCCCTCGACGCGATGGTGTTAGCTGCTTCAATGCATCCCAGGCTCGGCGGCGGGACCAGTTCCGGTGGGGAGCATCTCGAATCGGGCGGACGCGTTGCCCTGCGTCATCTCCCATGTGAGACGGGTCTGGGGCGAGGATCACGCCGTCCGCGCCGTTCTTGGTAAGCCGGGCGAAGGGTCTCGCGCCGCTCCCAATCCATCCAGCCGAGCGGGCCGGCCGGCTCGGGATCGGCGACGGCCCAGCAGATCAATCCACTTCGTCGCCTCGTCTTCCGCCGCCCTGGTTTGGACGACCTGCGTCCCGATTAAAGGGGGCACTTTAACACATGCCTACGCA
>CALCIC010000375.1 GCA_937907405.1 uncultured Isosphaeraceae bacterium
CGCCCCTTTCAAGCCTGAGGAATTGAGCCCCGGACGAATCGAGATATTCAGATGATTCGACGCGCGCCCCCGTGACGTATCAACCCATGGGCGGGCGCCGAATTCCCTTCTCCCCCCGGGAGAAGGATGCTTGCTTCAGCCTGTGTTATCGCTTCCTCGTCGCACGACGCTTTTCCCCTTGGCAGCCTCCCGCCGAATCGATACACTCCCGGTCGATCCGTCTCGGACGAGGCGGAAGGACGTGCTCGGACGCTGAGAACGCATCAAGGAAGGATGAAGTCATGATGACGCCCACGCGGATCGTCCGTTTCCTCGGTTTCGCCGGACTCGTGGCGTTTTTCGGGCTGGTCGCGTCGTCGCGCGCGACGATCCAGGCGCGGGTCGACGACGATCGGCTCGCTCCCCCGCCGCCGCCGATCACGGCGGACGCCCCGGCGTCGAAGCCCGTCCTGGTCTCGGAGCCGACCGACCTTCCTCCCGAGCCGTCGCCCGACGTCGCCCCGCTGCCCCTGCCCGAGCCCGCCGCCGACAAGCCGAAGGCCCCGTCGCCGGCGCCCCGGCCGATCTCCGAGAATCCCGAGGCCGCGCCGATCCCTCGCGCCCCGGAACCCGTCGGGCTCGAAGCGGCGGCCTTCGGCGCCGAGCCGCGGCCGATCGCCGAATCCGCGCCTTCCGAAGCGACGGCCTTGAACCACGACGCCGATCAGCTCCGCGTCGCCGAGCCGCCGCCGGCCGCTCCGGTTCCGGTTTCGGCTTCGGCTTCGGATGAGGAAGACCCCGAGAAGCAGGCTCGATCGTTCGTCGAGCGGAACCGCAAGGAGGCCGAGGCCCAGCTCAAGGCGCTCAACGCCGAGGCCGCCCAGCTTCGCGCCCGGTTGGGCAAGATCGAGTCCGGCATTCGCCGCTGGCAGGCGCTCGCCGACGCGATGGACCGCACCGAGGAATCGGCCTCGATCCAGGATCTCGACCCGCTCCCCCGGGCCTCTCGGCCGACCTCGAACCGCCGTCCGGCCGCCGCCGTCATCCATTCGACCCCCGACGACGACCCCGTCACCCGCGCCCAGTTCGTCCCTGCGCCGCTGCCCCGGTGAGCGAGTCGTCCCATCTGGAGCGCGGCGGCCAGACGCCGCGCTCCACAGGGGCGAACGGTCGAGGCCCGGCGGCGACCCGCAGCGATCCATCAGGAAACCGCTCAAGGAAACGCCTTGAGCGGCGCGCCGCGCGCCGGAGAGCAAGGCGACGGCCCCGGCGACGCCGTTCGGAAATCATCCTGGTTCGTCCGCCGGCGCGACGCCTTGCATCCGGAACGACGTGGTGCCCACTGGCGTCGCGCCCGACTCAGAGTATCCTGATGGAATCCACCTCCCGGCGAGGGAGGTCCGCTCACCTTCAGGATTCGTCGGAGCTACACGACCATGGGCTTGCGAAACTGGGCTGCAATCCTCGGCGCTTCGGCGATCATCTTGACCTCGGCGGGGGCTTCGGAGCCGGGGGGGGACGGGCGGATCGCGTGGAAGAAGACGACGATCGAGGGCAAGTTCCGCTCCGAAGGGGTCGCGACGGCCGACGTCAACAAGGACGGCAAGCTCGACGTCCTGATCGGCGATTCCTGGTACGAGGCTCCGAGCTGGACCAAGCACGACGTCCGCAAGCCGGGCGACTACGGCGACGGCCTCCACTCCTACAGCGCCTGCATGACCTGCTGGGCCGACGACGTGAACAAGGACGGCTGGCCCGACCAGATCGTCATCGGTTTCCCCGGCACCGCCGCGGCCTGGTACGAGAACCCCCAGGGCAAGGAAGGCCACTGGCCGCGCCATGAGATCTCGCCGAGCGCCTGCAACGAGACGCCGCTTTACACCGACCTGTTCGGCGACGGCCGTCGCGTTCTGGTGATGGGGACGCAGCCCAAGGGAGAGCCCAAGAAGGGCCGGATGGCCTGGTTCACCCCCGGGGCCGACCCGACGCAGCCCTGGGAGATGCACGCGGTCAGCGAGGGGGAGGACGTCCCCGGCACCCAGCAGTTCTCGCACGGGCTGGGGGTGGGCGACCTCAACGGCGACGGCCGCAAGGACGTGATCTGCACCGGCGGTTGGTGGGAGCAGCCCGAATCGGGCAAGGACGCGAAGCCCTGGCCGTTCCACCCCGCCCAGCTCGGCGACGCGGTGGCCGACATGGTCGCCTACGACGTCAGCGGCGACGGCAAGGCCGACGTCATCGCCAGCTCCGCCCACAAGATGGGCATCTGGTGGTTCGAGCAGGGGGCGCCCAAGGACGGCTCGCCGACCTTCACCAAACACGACATGTTCCCCGACCTCGTCTCCGAGACCCACGCCCTGATCGCCGCCGACGTCGACGGCGACGGCCTCAAGGACTTCATCACCGGCAAGCGGTTCTGGTCCCACGGCCGGAGCGAGCCGGGCGCCGACAAGCCCGCCCGCCTCTACTGGTTCCGGGCCTCCAAGGGGACCGACGGCGCGATCGCCTTCGAACCCCGCGAGATCGACGACCAGAGCGGCGTCGGCACCCAGTTCGAGGTCCTCGACTTCAACGGCGACGGCCTCCTCGACGTCGTCACCGCCAACAAGAAGGGGGTCTTCCTCTTCGAGCAGGTCCGCGCGAAGGAGTGACGGAGAAATGGCAAACCGTGGCGGCGCGAAACGGAAACCCAAGTGGAAGGGCCGGCGCGATCTCGGGAACGATGCGGCCCTGGTCTTCGACGCCGAGCGGAAGACCTATCGCGCGCATCTCCCGGAACTTCTGGCCTCTGGAGGAGAGTTCGTACTGATTCGGGGCGAGAACGTCGCTGGGACGTTCAACACGTATGAAGACGCGTTGGAAGCCGGTTACGCCAAGTATGGGCCCGCCCCCTTCCTTGTGAAGCGGATTAACACGGCCGAGCCCATCCTGTACTTCTCGCGAGACGTGCGCTGACGGGACGATTACAGGGCGAACCCTCTCCGCGCGGGCCGATGACCCGACTCCCATGACTTGAAACTTCGCTGACGGCGACGCCTGGTTTCGATACAAGCCCGACGCGCAAGCGATTGCGTTTCGCCTCAACCTTCGAACCATGCACTCGCTTGCGCTTCGGGCTTGTATTTCGAGCGGTCCGGCATCAGACGTGATCGATTTCAAACAGGAAGGCAGCCTGCGATGAGACGTTGGCTTTTGATCCTGGGCCTTGCGGCGAGCCTGTGGGCGGCCGGGTCGGCGCGGGCGGACGATCGGCCGAACATCCTGTGGATCACCTGCGAGGACATCAGCCCGAACCTGGGGTGTTTCGGCGATTCGTACGCGGTGACGCCGAACCTGGACCGGCTGGCCCGGCAGAGCGTCCGGTACACCGAGGCGTTCTCGGCGACCGGGGTCTGCGCGCCGGCGCGGTCGTCGATCATCACGGGGATGTACGCCTGCTCGATCGGCACGGCGCAGATGCGCTGCAAGGGCGCGCCGCCGGCCCGGATGAAGGAGTTCCCCCGCTACCTGCGCGAGGCCGGCTATTTCTGCACGAACCACACGAAGACCGACTACAACTTCGACTTCAGCAAGGAGACCTGGGACCAGAACGGCCGGAACGCCCACTGGAGGAACCGCAAGCCGGGCCAGCCGTTCTTCAGCGTGATCAACTTCGTAACCACCCACGAAAGCCAGATCCGCCTGCCCGAGGACCAGTACCGCGAGCGGGTCGCCGACTTCACCGCCGCCGAGCTTCACGACCCGGCGAAGGCCGCCGTGCCCCCCTATCATCCCGACACGCCCGCCGTGCGCAAAGACTGGGCGCGCTATGCGGATATGATCACTTTCATGGACAAGCAGGTGGGGGGCGTCCTCAAGCAGCTTGAGGAGGACGGCCTGGCCGACGATACGATCGTGTTCTACTTCTCCGACCACGGGGCGGGGATGCCTCGGAGCAAGCGCTGGCTCTACGACTCCAGCACGCGCGTGCCGTTCATGGTGCGGTTCCCCGGGAAGTTCGCCGCGACGGCCCCCGCGAAGCCGGGCGGGACGACGGATCGGCTGATCAGCTTCGTCGACCTGGCGCCGACGGTCCTGAGCCTGGCGGGGGTCGACGCGCCCGCGATGATGCAGGGCTCGGCGTTCCTGGGGCCGAAGGCGGGCGCGCCCCGAACGCACGTTTACGCGTTCCGGGACCGGATGGACGAGCGGTACGACATGCTCCGGTCGGTCTACGACGGCCGGTTCCGCTACATCCGCAACTACCGGCCGGACCTGCCGTGGTTTCATCATCAGTACATCAGTTACCTGTATGAGATGCCCACGATGCAAGACTGGGAGCGGCTTTCCGGGGAGGGCCGGCTGCAAGGGCCGACCGCTCTCTTCATGGCCGATTCCAAGCCGACCGAGGAACTTTACGACGTGAAGGCCGACCCCTTCGAGATCCGCAACCTCGCCGACGCCCCCGAGCATCGCGAAACGCTCCGGAAGCTGAGGGCCGAACACGAGCGGTGGCGCAAGGAGGTCCTCGACCTGGGCTTCCTGCCGGAGTCGGACCTTCGCGCCCGGTTCGGCGACGAGCCGCCTTACGACGCCGCGCGACGCGATCGGTCGCTCTATCCGTTCGACCGGATCGCCGCGACCGCCGATCTGGCCTGCGAGCGGAAGGCGGCGAACCTCGACGAACTGGCGAACCGCGCCGGAGACGACGACCCCGCGGCCCGGTGGTGGGCCTTGACGGGGATCGGAATGCTGGGGGCCGCCGCCGAGCCGGCGTCGAAGACGGTCGAGGCCGCGCTCGACGACCCCGGTCCAGCCGTTCGCGTCGCCGCCGCCGACGCGCTGGCGCGGCTGGGACGCGCCGACGAGGCCGTGAAGACCCTCGTCGACGTGCTCGCCCACAGCCCGCGCGAATGGGCTCGGCTGGCGGCCGTGAACGTACTCGACCGGCTCGGCGTCAGGTCGGACGCGGCGAAGGCGGCCTTCGAAGCGGCTCGCGACGATGGGAACGACTACGTCAAACGCGTGGTCGAGCACGCGTTGAAGTCGACCGGGCGGAAAAAATGAGTCGCGGCTTGCATGGGGATTGTCTGCAAGGTGCAACACATGCCGCCGCGAATATCCCTTCTCCCCCCGGGAGCGGGGAACGACGATGTATCCAGAATCCTGATTCGACCCGGGAATTCGCCGCTCCATCAATCCCGCTTCCGGGCCCGGAACGAGACCCGGTAGACCTTGTTCGGGTCGCACGCGCCGGGGTTGGGGACGAGGATGAAATCGTCGGTCGCCACGGGATTCAGGTCCGCGCCTTCGACGATCTCCACGTCCTTGACGCGGTGGGGCAGGAACGCAATGATCGGCCGCCCGCCGCGCTGGGAGCCGTTGGTGTTGATCGGCTGGAACGTCGCCGCGCCCCGGCGGGGGACGACGTCGAGGGTGTAGAGGCCGTCGGACAGCGTCAGCGACTGGTCCCACGCCTTGGGAAGGTCGGCCATGCGGGCCTCCCAGGCCGGGTCGCCGTAGAAGGCGACGACGTCGCGGTCGTACTTCAGGCCCCGGACGTCCTGCTCGCCGGCCGCGCCCGAGGTCAGGCGTTGGATCAGGGCGTGGTCGTTGGCGAGGAACGCCTCGGCCAGCGTGTAACGGCCCGGCTGCTCGACGAAGTAATCGAGGCTCCCCCAGCCGCCGTAGCCGAACCAGGTCAGGTCGGTGTAGCCGACCATCTGGGCGACCCCGGCGTTGTTCATCCAGGCCAGCGCCATGGCGTCCTTGCCGTCGACGTGCCCCATCAGGCAGTTGCCGACCGCCAGGTAGACCTTGGGCGCCGGCGCGTCGATCGGGATCTCGTTCTTTTTCGAGTCGAGGCCGTAGAGCCGGCCGTCCTTGCAGCGGAACGTCCCGTTCCGGTAGCCGAAGCCGATCTGCCAGTCGCGCTCGGTCGCGTGCCCCGAGGTGACGAACAGGTCGGCCTTCGCCAGCGCGTCCGCCAGCGCCCGGGTCGTGTCGGCCGGGCCTTCGCCGACGCTCGGCGCCTCGCCCGGCTTCTTGACGACCATCCGACCTTTCTCCAACTCGCTGTACCAGCGCCCCTGTTCGCACATGTCGAGCGCGACCTCGGTCCCCGCGGCGACGGTTCGGACCGTCAGCGGCGCGCGGAGTTCGGCGATCCGCAGCGCCGCCTCGGGCGTGTAGCCGGTGACCACGCCCCAAGAGGTGTCGGTGTACGGGTCGTCGTCGAACCGTCGGGTCATCGCGTGGACCCGCGCGATGAACTCCTTGCCGGCCTCCTCCGGCGTCGCGACGAAGCAGGTGTACCGTGGAAACAACTCCCTGAGCCGAGGCAAGGCGGCGTCGACGTCGCCGTCATGGGCGATCACCGGGCCCCCGTGGTTCTCCACGAGGGCCTGGACGACGGCGTCCCACGCCGGAACGGCCCGGGTCGCCTTTGAGACGACGACCGCGTAGCCTCCCTTCGGGTCGTCGGCGCGAGCCGATGAGCAGGCAAGGAATGCCGAGGCGACGATGGACGCCCCGCCGAGGATTCGAGCGATTTTCATTGGAGTTCTCCGACGTTGCGGTCCGCTCCCTCCGTCCAGGTTGAGTCTATCAGAGCCGAGCTCGGCGTCGAAACACAAGCCCGGGCGATCCGGACGTTTGCGACAATCGGGATAATCGATCGGGGCGGCGGGCGTGGGGCGGGACTGACGTTGGTGGGTTGATGCAGAATCGTTATAATCCTTGAGGGCCTTGGTCGAATATCGTCTGGACCTGTCGATCGTGCTCGGCGAAGGGCCTGGAGGGCTTCTTGGCGACCCGCATGCGGATTCGACGGCTTCTGACTCCCTGCCTGCTGACGACCATCCTAGGCGCGTGGCTTCCGGTCGTCGCCGACGAGCCTTCTCGGAAGGTCGAGGAGGTGGTGTTGCGGGGCCGGGCGGTGCTGCTGTCCGAGGCCGTCAAGGAGCTGAAGCTGGGCGTGGCGGTCGATCCCGAGCCGGCGTCGAGGCAGGTCGTGGTGATCGGCGACGACGGCGGCGTGACGCCGCTGCTCGCGGACCTCGGCAGCCGGGCCCTGTTCCAGGACGACCGGCTCCGAGGCGGTCGCGTCGAGGTTGCGGGGAGGCGGTTCGAGGGCGTCCCCTACGTTCAGGCGGTCACGTTCCAGATCGAGCGCGACGGCCGGTTCCAGACGCCCGAGTATTATTGCAACATCTGCACGATCAGCGTTCGCCATCCTCAGATCTGCCCCTGCTGCCAGGGGGAGATGGAGCTTCGGATGAAACCGGAGCGGCCGTAACGCGGGTCGGGTTTGAGGCGGGGCGCGGCGGTTCGTATCTCAGTTTCGTTCCGGGGTTTCGTGCGAGGCGGCGGCCAGGCGGGTCGTCGAGGGGTGGGCTCGACATGGCGGCTTCCCAAGCTTCGAACCTGATCCTGGGCCTGGCGGCGCTGGTCGCCGTGGGCTCGACCCTGGCTTCGACGGTCTGCCTGATCTGGGCGACGCGGCGACGGCGGAACCTGGCGG
>CALCIC010000376.1 GCA_937907405.1 uncultured Isosphaeraceae bacterium
GGTCAGCTTGCCGGCCTCGGCCTCGGCGAGCGCCTCGACGAGCTTCGTCCGTTCCTCGCCGTGAGACGCCTGCCAGCTCTCGATCTCGGCTTCGGGGACCTGCGCGATCGCCGTCAGGAAGTCGACGCCCCGAAGCAGCACGTCGATCGCCGCCGACGACAGCGCGACCTTCCCCTTCTGCGCCGCGACCAGGCAGTCTTCCATGGCGTGCGCCACCTGGACCGCCGCGTCCAGACCCACCACCCGCGCCGCCCCCTTCAGCGAGTGCGCCGCGCGCATCAGGGGCTCGACCGCCTCGGGGGGCGCCCCCCCCTCGACCCCCACGAGCCCCTGCGACAGCACCGCAAGACGCTCCTCCGCCTCCATGCGGAACAGGTCCATCATCGAAAACCCGCTCAGGTCTTCACTCATTGACCGATGCTCCGCAACGCGGCGAACACGCGCTGTTCGTCAAGGAAGCCGACGCTGCGTCCGTTCCAGGGAAGGATCGCCTGGCTGAAGCCGACCGCCGGGTTGGCGAGCGTCGACGGCACGCTCTGCATGTCCCCCTTCGCGAAGTGCTCGACGCCGTGGACCTCGTCGGCCGAGCACGCCCACACTTCCGAGCGCGCGCGGTCGCGAAGGACGACCAGCCGTTGAGCAGTCGCGCGGCCCGCGCCGGGGTTCGGGTGGTCGGAGGTCGAGACGGGCGGTCTCGCGATCGAATCATGGACCCCGAGCAGGGCGTGCAGCGAGAAGCAAAGCTGGAGCTGGCCCCGAAGGTTGACCAGGCCGCTCAGGTTCGCGTGGGCGCGGTGGGGGATGCGATGGACGGGGCGGGGCAGGGCGACCTCGACCACCGTCCGGGTGCGGAACGCGAGCCATTCCTGGTCGAGCCGGAAGATCAGGACGCCCGCCTCCTTCTGAATCCCCGGCGTATCCGGGTCGGCGTCTTCCTTGACCACGGTCGGAACGGCCTGCTCGTCGGTTCGGGCGAGCCACGAGGTCCAGCCTTCAAGGTAGCCCGAGGGGGCCGAACGATCAAAGAAGGTCTTCGCCGCCGATGCGTACACGGGGCAGTTTCGACAGTGGACGTGGAGCTTCAGCTCGGGACAACTCCGATCGCCGCCGATGCCGATCCGGTTCCAGCAGTCGTACCCCGGCGTCCCGGGCGCGGGCTGGGCGTGGTCGAGGGGCTCACTCATGAGTCGTCGCTCCCTGGTTCTTTAATGCGCGGTCGGCCCTTCGACGGAAGCCCGAAGCCGCGGCCGAGTCGCCGCGACGCTCGGCGAGCAAGGCCAACGCCAGGAGCGCCTCGTCGTGGTCGGGGTCGAGGTAGATCGCCTTGTTGAAGCAGCTCTCCGCCTGCGTCCGCCTTCCGGCCGCCTGATGAATGCCCCCCATCAACGCGAACGCCGGGGCCGACGGCCCCTTGAGGCGGATCTGGGCCTCGCAGCAGGCCAAGGCCTGGCCGTGCCGCCCCCGGTTCGCGTGCTCCGCCGCCTGTTCAAGAAGCGGCCGCGCGTCAACCTCGGCCGCGAGAGGGGAAGGCGGCGGCGCGACGACTTCCACCTTCGCGTCCTGAACATGAAACGGCGTGAACGCGAAAGCCGGCAAGGGTGCGATCGGCGGGGGGGTCGGAACGGGTTCGACGTTCTGGGCCCGGCGGCGGAAGGCGAAGGCGCCGGGCTCGGCGGCGAGGGTCAACCGCGACGCGGCGCCCGGCGCGGCGATCGGGTCGGCGTGGCCGACGATCACGACGCCGTCGGGGTCGAGCAGCCGATCGAGGACCGTCGCGGCCGCCGCGCGGGCGGCGGCGCTCAGGTAGATCAGCAGGTTCCGGCAGAAGATCACGTCGTAGGGGGGTTCGTCGGCGAGCAGCTTCGAGTCGAGGATGTTGCCCAGTCGGAAGTGGACGCGGCGGCGGATCGAATCGATGATCTGGAAGCCGTCGGGTTGCTCTCGGAACCATCGGGCGACGACGTCGGGTCTCGTCCCCCGCAACGCGTTCCGCGAGAACACGCCCCGACGCGCCATCGCGAGCCGCTGCGCGCTGACGTCGACGGCGTCGACCCGGCATCGCTCCGGCGGCAGCCCGGCCTCTTCGAGCGTCACGGCGATCGAATACGGCTCCTCCCCCCCCGCGCACGGAATGCTCAGGACCCGGATCGCCCCCCGGCCCGGCCGCGCGGTCCAGCCGCTCCGCGCGTGCCGCTTGAGGAACTGGAACGGCAGCAGGTCGCGGAAGAACCAGCTTTCCGGAACGACGACCTCCTCGACCAGCTCTTGAAGCTCGGCCTCCGAACTCCGCGCCAGGGCCGCGTACGCCTCCAGATCGTCGAGCCCGACCGCCTTCATCCGGTGCCGCACCGCGCGCGGAACGAACCCCGCGCCGATCGTACTCGGGTCGAGCCCGAGCCGGTCGGCCAAGATCGCGTCGACGGCGGCCATTCCACGGGGCCTCACGCTTCATCCCACCCTTCGGGTCGAGCCTGGTCCTGATTCCAATATAGCGATCTCATCCCGCGATCGAGTCCTCCAGCACCTTTTCGACGGCGATCAACTGGGCCATGCCGCGCGGGGTCTCGGCGAGGCGGCCCAGGTAGGGGGCGCTGGAGATCCGGACGGGGGCGGGGAGCAGGGCCTCGGGGTCGACGGCCGCGAGCTCGTCGACCTGCTCGGCGATCAGGCCCAGGAGCGACCGCCGGGACGGCTCCGGGACGCTCGGAGAGGGCTCCGAGGAGGGGTCGGCGTCGTGGTCGTCGGCGGGTCTCCGGGGGGCGGGAGCCGCTCGATCGACGAGGATGATCCGGGTGCTGAGCCGATCGGGCGCGGGCCCCGCGCCGAGCAGGACGCCGAGGTCGACGACCACGACGACGTCGCCGCGGTACTCGAACACCCCGGCCAGAAACGCCTGGGAGTGGGGCAGGGGCCGCAGGTTCACCCGGGGCACGACCTCGACGATCCGGACCGCGTCCACCGCGTAAAGCTGCCCGGCGGCTTGAAACGTCAAGAGCAGCATGGCCTGGCCTCGTCCCTTGGTCGTTGCGGCGCGTTGCGGCGCGGGTCAGCCGTCGACGTCCGGCAGGGGGGTGACGACGGCGTCGGCGGCGCCCAGTTGAAACCGCGAGACTTCGTCCTTGAGGCCGCCGACGGCCTCGCGGAGGTGATCGGTGGCGCTGTTGAACTCGCGGATCGAGGCCGAACTCTGGCCGGCGACCTCGCTGAGCCGGTGCATGGCCTCGCGGATCTGTTCGGCCCCCTGGGACTGGACCCGCATCCCCTCGGTGACCTGGTCGAACCGCTCGTCGAGCCCCTGGACGCCGGTGATGATCCGGCCGAGCTGGCCGCCGATCTGCTGGACCTCGGCGACGACCGTGCGGACGTGCTCGCTGAACTTGTCCATCTCCATGACGCCGGCCGAGACGCTGTACTGCATCTCCTTGACCATCCGCTCGATGTCGAGGGTGGCGACCGCCGTCTGATCGGCCAGCCGGCGGATCTCGCGGGCGACGACCAGGAAGCCGAGCCCGTACTCGCCGGCCTTCTCGGCCTCGATGGCCGCGTTGATGGAAAGCAGGTTGGTCTGATCGGCGACCTTGGTGATGGTGGTCACCACCATGTTGATGTTGGCCGCGCGCTCGCTGATGACCGAGAGCTTGGAGCTGATCGAGCCGGTCGACTCGGCGAGCTGCCGCATGGTCCGGTCCATGCCCGTCAGGTTGTTCTTGCCGGTCGCGGCCTGCTGCGCCGTCTGGCGGGCCACCTCGTTGACCTCGGTCATGGTCTTGAGCAGCTCCTGACTCGTGGCCGAGATCTCGTTGACGGCGGCGGCGGCCTCGTTCGTGGAGGCGCCGTACTCGTAGACGGCCTTCTCCTGCTGCTTGGAGGTCGCCGAGATCTCGGTCGCCGTCGACAGCAGCGCGATGCTCGACTTCTGGATCCGGCCGATCAGCCCCCGGAGGTCGTCGGTCATCTTGCGGATCGCCGTGAGCAGGAGCCCCATCTCGCCGGGCGCCCGCCCCTCGTACGAGGTCGTCAGGTCGCCGCCGGCCACGCGGTCGGCGATCAGGGCCGCCTGGCGGATCGGATGGGTGATCGACCGGGCGACCGTGTAGGCCGTCCACGTCACCGCCGCCAGGGTCGCCAGGAACAGCAGGCCGACCGCCCAACGCTGCTGGTGAAGCATGGCGAACGCCTCCCGGCCGTCCTGCTTGACGCTCAGGCTCCACCGGAGCGACGGCACGTACGACCACGCCGCCGCCACGGGGACGCCGCGATAGTCGACGCCTTCGCCGTAGCCGCGCTCGCCCTGGGCGGCGAGCTGCAACGGCCAGGAGAGCGGGTCGCCCATCTTGACGCGGCGTCGGAACGCGGCGTCGGGATCGTGGCGCAACGGCGCCAGGAGCGTGATCTCGTCCCCCTTGAGCATGCCGACGAGCGCCTCGCCGGTCTCGCCCAGGCCGTTGAAGTCCTGGAAGATCCGGTAGATCTCCTTGTTGCCGACCTGGAGCGCCACCACGCCGACGAGCTCGCCGGACTCGAACACCGGCTGGGCGATGAACAGCGCGGGCTCGCTCAGGCCGGGATAGGCCTGGAAATCCGAGATCACGGCCTGGAACAGCATCTTGGCGCGTTGGAAGACCCCGGCCAGTTCGCTGTCCTTGAGCGGGCCGGTCATGAGGTCGTCGCCGACGTCCAGGTTCGCCTTCAGCTGGTGGAGCAGACGGCCGCGGACGTCGAACAGGTAGGCGTTCTCATAACCATACGTCTCGCAGAAGAGGGAGAGCCCGGGATACTCGCGACGGACGCCCGGGGGGCCCCCGGCTTCACGGTCCTTGATCAGCTCCACCATCGCGGCCCGGGTCGAGGGGATCTGGCTCAGGATCGCGAGGTTGGCGACGCTCTCCCTGGAGAAACTCCTCAGCTCCGACCTCTTGAAGGTCGTGACCGCGACCAACCGGCCGCGCAAGGTCTTCTCAAGCGATCGCATCGAGAGGTTGTTGGTGACGACCGTCATCAGGATGCAGGGGACCAGCGCGATCGCCAGGAACCACAGCATGAGCCGCGTCAGCACGCCGAGCTTCGAGGGCGAAAACCGATTCATGTTCATGGCGGCGGCCTAGCGGGTCGTGGTTCGTGCTCGATGGACGCTGGGGCTGGGGGCCGCGGCGGCACGGGTCGACGGCGACCCAACCGGCCGGGCGACGCTTCGGGGCCCCCAAACCGGCGGGGCCTGGGAGGTCCTCGGCGGCGCGGGGGCGGGGGCGGGGGAAGGCGACGGCGACGGCGGAGCGACGTCGTCGTGGGACCTGCCCGTCCTGTTCCATTTCTCCACGGCCGCCTCCCAATACGAATGGGTCCTGAACATCGGGAACGGGACCGGTCGGATCGGCTTCTCAACGCTCCAGACGATGTCGAACTGGCCGTCGGGGCGGATCTTCCCGAGGTGGAACGGCCGCCAGGCGTGCAGGGTGTCGAAATCGATCGAAATGATCCCCTCGGGCGCCTTGCGGGTCTGTTGCCGCAAGTACTTGCGGACCTCGGCCGTCCTGTCGGTCTCCGCCTCCACGACCGCCTGCTCCCAGAGCTTGACGCTGTCGTACGCCGAGACGATCGAGTCGCTCGTCGGCCGCTCGGCGCCGTACGCCGCCTTGAATCGCTCGATGAAGACCCGGTTCTCCTCGCTGTTGATCGACTGGAAGTACGACCAGGCCGCGTAGTCGCCGACCATCTCGGCGACGGGGAGCTTGCGGAGGTCGTCCTCCGTGACGCCGACGCTGATCACCGGCAGGTTGTCGGGCGTCAGTCCCGCCCGCGTCATCTGGTGGTAGAACGGCTGGTTGGCGTCCCCCACGATCGAGCTGAAGACGACGTCCGCCCCCGACGCCTTGATCGCGGCGACCGCCTGCGACACCCCGTCGCCGTTCAACTCCACGAAGCTCTCCCCCTCGCACGACAGCCCGAGCGCCTTGAGCTGGCCCTGGATGATCGTGTGGGTCGCGTACGACATCACGTCGGCCGAGCCGACCAGGAAGAACTTCCGCGCCTTGAGCGCCTCGAAGCACCAGTTGACCGCGGGGATCACCTGCTGATTGGGAAGCGGCCCCGTGCAAACCACGTTCTGCGACAGGTCCAGGCCCCCGTAATTCGACGGGAAGATGAACAGGAGGTCCGCCGGGCCCACCACCTCGTCGACGGCCTCGCGGCACGCCCCGGTCAGGCCGCCGAAGATCACGCTCACCTTCTCGACGTCGATCAGCCGACGCGCCTGCCTGGCGAACGTCTTGGGGTCGGACTCGCCGTCGGCGATCACCCACTCGACGTTCCGGCCCCCGACGCCCCCGGCCTTGTTGATCTCCTCGAGCGCCAGGACCTCGGCGTCGATCATCGACAGCTCGCTCATCGCCAGCGGACCCGACTGCGAATGAAGCAGGCCCACCCGAATCGGCGGCTCCACCTGGCGACGGAGCCCCGGGATCAGCCAGACCCCCAGCAGACCCAACGCCAAGACGCCGATCAGCAACAGCAACCCACGTCTCATCAGGGTGGCCCCCGCGGCCGTCGCTCTCAAAGAATTTCGGTCGACGCAACACGCCCAGAGCAGTATAGCCCACAAACCCACGCCGAGGCGCGTACCCCCCGCGCCGTCGAGCGCATTTCACCGATCCCCCGCAATCGCCGCAGTCCGACTTCATTAAACGAGCCAGCTCTGGGGGATCATCTCGTCTCGTGTTTGCAATCGGACGGAAAGGCCGCCGTTCGTGAGGATGTCACGAAAGCCGAGGAACGCCGATTGGGCCGCGACGACGTCGGGATAGCTCACCCAGCCGACGAACTGACCGTCCTCGATCCGCGTCCGGACCGCCAGCGCGGCGCCCTGATCCAGGCGGTCGAAGCCGTCGATCACCTGACGGAGCGTCTCCCCCGCGCCGGCGAACTCGGCCGTTCGGGCGACCAGCGATTTGACCGGCCAGGACACCACCATGCACACGCTCAAGGTCGCCCGATCGGTCCCTTCCGGAACTTCGGCGCCGACCTTCTCCGGCATCTCGAACCGGATCCAGATCAACTCGACCCCCACGGTCCGAAACTCGCTGGGCGGGGCGGTTTGGACCGGCTCCTCGGCCTCGGTCCCGGACGTCGTCGGCTCGGCGGCGTCGGGGACGAAGCGGGACGTCCCCCGACTGAACGGATCGACGGGCCCCCCGGACCAGCTCCAGGGCGCGCCCCGCCCGGACGCGTCGACGCCTCCCCGGTCGAGGCCGTTCGAGGTCGACTTGAGCACCTCGTAGGCGCGCACCACCATGCGGAACGCCCATTCGTCGCCCCCCCGGTCGGGGTGGTGCTTCTTGGTCTTCTCGCGGAACGCATCACGAATCTCATCCGCCGACGCATCCGGGCCGACGCCCAGGATCGTCCGGGGATCGAACTGGAAGTGGTGCAGCAAGGGAACCTTCGGTGGAAAGACGAGCCTTCGAGAGACGTCGACGACTGGACTTCGTCAGCAAAACCGACGCCGTTCAACCATCGAAATTCGAGCTGGGACCGAGCGTCAATCGCTCAAGGACCGCGTCCAGCTCCGGCGCGTCGGGCAGGGTCAGGCGGAACTCGGTCTGAAGCGCCTCGCGGATCTCGGCGACGGTTGCGAGCACGCCCTTGTCGGCGCCGCCGTTCAGATGATGCACGGACAACTGGTTGTTCAAGAGCGTGTAACGGCGACCGGGGGCCGCCCGGCCCGCAAGCAAGCTGTTGACGAAGATCGACTGGGGATGAGTCGAGACGTACCAGTTGTAGACCTCGTAATCGGGCTGGATCTGGTCCTGAAGGTCGAACCGGTAGAGCGAGACCCACGACTCCCGGATCTTCGACTGCAACACGAACTGCTCGCCCGATCGGACCAGGCGGAACGGCTCGTGAGGGGTGGCCTGCTCGACGTCAGGCGCAAGTCGCAGAGGCCCCGTCAGCGTCTGGCCGCCGAAGCCGACGTCGGCGACGTGCGTCACCTCGTCGACGTCGACGAGCAGAAGCATGTGGGTGCGGGGCATGACCACCCCCTCGGGCACGTTCCAGAGCACCCGGGCCGCCAGGCCCGTCACGGGAAAGCCGATCGCCTGCAAAACCTCGCGGAACAGCAGGTTCTGCTCGTAGCAGTAGCCGCCGCGCCCCTCGCGCACCAGCTTCCGCTCCAGCGACGCCGGGTCGAGCTTGACCGGCCGGCCCAGCAGCGGGTCGAGGTTCTCGAAGGGGATCGCCTGGGGATGCAGCCGATGGAGCGCGCGGAGGGTTTCGAGCGTGGGCGCGCGCCCCCCCTCGTAACCGATCCGCCGGAAATAGGCGTCCAGGTCGATCGCCGCCATTGAAGATCCTCCCTCCAGAACGCGTTGCTTACTCGGGCGCCAGGCCCAGCAGCCGCTCGACGGCCAGACCGACGTCGTCCGACCGCAAGAGCGATTCGCCGACGAGGATCGCGGAGACGCCGGCGGCTTCCAGGCGTTCCACCTGCGCGCGGTCGTGAATGCCGCTCTCGCTGACCAGCAGGACCTCGGGGGGGATCTGGTCGCGGAGCCGGAGGGTCCGGTCGAGATCGGTGGTGAAATTGTGGAGGTCGCGGTTGTTCACCCCCACCAGGTCGGCGCCCGAGGCCAGGACGCGGGGGAGGTTGGCCGGGTCGTGAAACTCGACCAGGGCCGACATCCCCAGCGACCGGGCGGATTCCAGGAGCCGGGCCATCGTGGCGTCGTCGAGGATCTCGGCGATCAACAGGATCGCGTCGGCGCCGGCGACGCGGGCCTCGACGACCTGGTACTCGTCGATCATGAAGTCCTTGCGCAGCAGGGGGATCGCCACGGCCGCCCGGATGCGGGCCAGGTGCGACAGGTGCCCCTGGAAATAGGGGACGTCGGTCAAGACGCTGATGCAGGCCGCGCCGTGCGCCTGGTAGCCCCGGGCGATGGCCACGGGCTCGAAGTCCTCGCGGATCACCTTGACCGACGGGCTGGCCTTCTTGACCTCGGCGATGAGCTGGATCGCCCCCCGGCCGTCGAGCGCCGACCGGAAGTCGCGGACCGGCGGCGCCTCGGCCGCCTGGGCTTCCAGCTCCTCCAGGGGCATCCGCTTCCGCCCGGCGGCCACCTCGCGCCGCTTCGAGACGACGATCTCATCGAGAATGCTTGCACTCATTGACAACTCGCGCTCTGTTTTGCTCAAAATCGGCCTGATCAAGGAATCCGCCTTTTTTCAACAAATCGACTCAGATCCGAAGCGGGCTCCCAGCGAACTCGTGCCGACTATGCCGGGAATGCCGGATCGCCGTTCTAATTACGCGTATCGAATGGATTTCCTACT
>CALCIC010000377.1 GCA_937907405.1 uncultured Isosphaeraceae bacterium
GCGCCTGGGCGTTGGGTCGACTCCAGAACGACGGCTGGGAGGGCGCCTATGCGAAGCTGCCCGATCAGTTCGGCCGGGCGCGCGCCGTCGGCTGGCGCGAGGGGTCGGCGCGGGCCGCGACGGCGCGCGGCGACGCCGACGCGACGATCGACCGACTCGACGAAGCCGAGGCGCGCGACGACGATTCCGTGGTCGTCGAAGAAGGCGCGGCGATCCGACGAGGCGCGCGGCGAATGAAGTCCGCCCACGCGTTCCTGCGATTTCTCGACGCCCGGCGCGGCCTCAAAGGGGGGTCGACCGATAGCGTGACGCCGCCTCTGGCTCCAGACGCCGAGGCCCTGGGCGTCGACCTGCTCGGCGCGACGTTGGTGGACGGGCGAGACGAATTGCGGAAGGCGATCGAGGAAGTCGAAAGAGCCGGATCGCCCCCCGAGACGGTCTCGCGGCTGACGTCGCTCCCCCCGTGGCCGCCGGCCTCGGTGGAGAAGCTTTTGAGAAAGGGAGGCGAGGAGGGCGCGACGCTGATCGAGACGTTGACGGCTCAACTCGCGCCCGAGCCGGGGGCTCGACGCTGGTTGTCGCAAAGTTGGCTGCGGCCTCGAAAGCCGATCGACGCCGATCTCCTCTCGGAGCTGGCCGCGGTCGACGGCGGCCGGCTGGCGCGCGAGCCAAGGTTCCGCGCCTGGCTTCGGGCCGAGTGGACGCAGTGGGCGCGGCAGCGGTATCGTTGGGTGGCCCGACTGTCGGCCTCGCATTCTCCCGCTCTCACGTCCAATCGATCGAGCGAACCCTGATCCGCGTCATCGCCGAAGGTCTGGTCAAGTGTTACGGCCCGCTCGCGGCAGTCGACCACGCGTCGCTTGAACTTCCTTCAGGCGGGCTGACGTGCCTTCTCGGGCCCTCCGGCGCGGGGAAGTCGACGTTCGCCCGACTGCTCGCGGGGCTCGAATCGGTGGACGACGGCGAGATCTACTTCGGCGAACGGATGGTACAGAGCGTTCCGCCGGGCGAGCGCGGGGTCGGCATGGTGTTTCAGAATCATGCGCTCTGGCCGGCCCTTTCGGTCCGTGACAACGTCGGTTATCCGCTCAAGCTCCGGGGATCGTCTTCCCTCGAGCGCCGCCGCCGGGTGGAGGAACTTCTGACGACGCTGCGAATCGACAGTCTGGCTGATTCGCGTCCCGAGACGCTGACGCCGGCCCAATCGCTCCGCGTCGCGTTGGCCCGGGCGATCGCGCCCGAGCCGGAAGTATTGATCCTCGACGAGCCCCTCGCGGGGGTCGAGCCCCGGCGCCGCGAGGAGGCCTGGGATGAAATCCGCCGCCTCCGCGCCGAGCTTGGCCTGACGACGCTCTACCTGACCTCGAACGTCGGCGAGGCGCTGGCGCGCGCCGAGCGGCTGGCGGTGATGGACCTGGGCAGAATCCTCCAGGCGGGGGAGCCTCAAGAGCTTTACAACCACCCGCTCGACGTCTTCGTGGCCCGGCTTCTGGGGCCCACCAACCTTCTCCAGGGCCAGGTCGACGGCAACGGCGATTACACCGTCGGCGAGCCGCGCAAGGAAGTCGTGGTGCGGACCCCGGTCGGCCGCCTGGTCGCTCGGGCGACCTTTCCAGGGTTGTCGGCCGCGACTCCGGTGACGATCTCGATCCGCCCCGAATCCTTGACGCTCGGCCCCGGGGTTCCAGTCGACTCGAATCGGTTCCCCGCGACCATTGAGCGGATCATCTTCCACGGCGGCTCGCGCGAGGTCATGCTCCGCGGCCCCGGCGACTGGCCGGTGACGGCCGTGGTGTTCCAGAGCCGTTCGGCCCAACTGCGCGAGGGGCAGACCGTCACCCTCTCCGTCGCCCCCGAGCACGTTACGCTGCTGATGGGGAAGTTCGCGGTCGCGGGTGGGCATTGATCGGACATCAAAATAGGCCGACGCGAGCATTCCTTCTCCCGCGAGGCTGACGACCCGACACTTATTCGAAGACCTCGAAATGTCAGCCCACGAGGGGAGAAGGGAATCCGTCGTCTGCAACGCCCTCAATT
>CALCIC010000378.1 GCA_937907405.1 uncultured Isosphaeraceae bacterium
CCACTCCCCCGCCGATATGCCCGTCGAGATCGGCCTGAGAACCGAGGGGGCGACGGCGGTGATCACGATCCGCGACCACGGCCCGGGCGTTCCCGACGACGCCCTCGCCGCCGTCTTCAAACCGTTCTTCCGGATCGAGGGGGACCGGAGCCGATCGAGCGGCGGCGTCGGCCTGGGGCTGGCCATCGCCGAACGCGCCGTCCGCCTGCACGAAGGCGCCGTTGCGGCCGCCAACGCCCACCCTGGGCTCCTGGTGACGATTCGGTTTCCTTTCGACGCCTCCCGAGGCCGGCCTTCTTGAGATTCATCGTGAAAGTCGGGCGTCGTCGCCGGGGTAGGTCCTGCCGTCGATCATCCACTCCATCGGCGTCCCGCGGCGGACGAGGGCCTGGATCGCCTCGAAGCAATCCGGCTCGGCGAGAGCCTCGCCCTCCCGGAGAATCGACCGAGCTAGCGGTTTTCGACCGGCCGCGAGGCGCGTGTCCCGTCGTCGACCAGGCCGATCTTTTCGATGGGGATGCGCTCGAACCCGAGCTTGTAGGCGGGGGAATCGTCGCGGAGTTGGTAGTTTCCGCTGGCGGCGTCGACGAAGCGCGGGTCGGCGTCGAGCAGGTTGTCCTGGAACGTGACGAACGGCCGGGCCTTGGCGTCGACTTCGTCCCACTTGCCCCCCTGGAAGACGTTGCGCGCGATCAGCGAACCGCCGGGGGCGGCCGGATCGGGGCCGGGAAGCTCGGCGAGTTTCGGATAGCGGGTGCTGTAGGGGGGCTGGTTGTACCGGATTCTGGAAAGGGTTCCCTTCTCGGCGATCTCCTTGAGCCACGCGTCGGAGTGGTCGTGCGCCCAGCCGAGAGCCCGCGAATCCACATGCACGGCCGGCTTGCAGTCGACGAAGATGTTGTTCACGATCCGGTTGTCGCGCCCGCCGCCGATGAACGCGGCGCGGGTCACGTCGTGGAACAGGTTGCCGAAGATCGACGTGCCGCAGTACATGTCGTCGAGGTAGACGCCGATGCAGCCGCGGTTCTCGAAGCCTCGGATGTGGTGCAGGTGGTTGTATCGGATCTCGGTCCCGCGCATGGTCCAGTCGCGGCCCGCGTAGATCGCGCCGGCGTCGTTGGATTCGTTGCAGACGTCGTGGATCTCGTTGAGCTCGATGACGTGGTCGTTGCCGCTGAAGAAGACGGCGGTGTGCGGCGAGTGGTGAAGGAGATTGTGGGCGGCGCGATTGCCGACGCCGTGGAGCGAGATTCCATGGAGGTACATCCGGTTCCACCGGCTCCAGTGGTGGATGTGATTGTTCTCGGCGTAAAGTCCGGCCGGTTCAAGCGTGGCGCGGTCGCCTCCGCTGAGGCTGATTCCGCCGTCGCCCGTGGCGTAAATGTCGCATCCGACGACTCCGCTGTTCGCCCCGTTGACAGTCACGGCCGTGCCGCCGACGTTGCGCAGCGTGCAACCGACGAGCTTGTCGTTCAGGGCGCCATCGATCTTGATCGCCGTCCCGCGCGCCGCCTCGAAGGTCAGGCCGCGGAGCGTGATGGAATGCGCCCGCCTCATGACGACGAGGTTGTCGCGGACGGAGACCGTCGCCCGTCCGCTCGCGATGGGGGAGGGGGGCCAGAAGTAGAGGACGCCGCTCTTGCGGTCGAGATGCCACTCGCCGGGGGTGTCGATTTCACTGAGCAGGTTGAAGCCGTGGAACCATTGCCCCTTGCGGTAGCCGTAGCTGTGATAGGGCTTCGCCAGCGTCATGCGATTGGTCGCCGGGTCGATGGATTCGATTCGTTGCCTCTGTTCGGCCCAGTCCCAGAACCAGTAACCGAGGACCCAGCCGTCGTTCTCGTCCTTCCAGCGGTCGGGACGGTCGCCTTCGTAGGTGAAATCGGCCTCGACGCGGCCTTTCGTGCCGCGGACGTCGACCTCGGTCTTCCCCTTGACTCCCGTGATCTTGATGAAGCCGTCGTTGGGATAGCGGGACAGCGTCGTCGGCTGGTCGTTGAAGAACAACTCCAGGCCGGGCCCGCCGCCCTGCCCGAAACCTCCGCCCATCGCGCCGAAATCGGTCACGCCGATCGCCCTCAGGTCGGCTTGCAGCACCTTGCCGCGCGCGGCGGGGTCGAGGCGCTCGACCACGGCGGGATCGGTCACGACTTGCCATTCCGTCACCCGCTTGCCCCCCGAGATTCGAACCTCCTCCCCCTTTCGGGCGCGGTAGACGATCGGCGCCTTGGCTTCGCCCGAATCCTCGGCCGTCAACTCGAACGCCCGATCCAACGCGTAGAGGCCGCCGCGAACGGTCACTGCGACGCCGCCAGTCGGCAGCCCCTTGGCTTTCTTGATCGCTCGGATCTCGTCCCGCGCGCGCTCGAGGGTCGCGAACGGTTTGGACGCGGCGCCGGGGTTGGCGTCGTCCCCGTCGCTCGCGACGTGCAACTCCACGCCGGGGGGCGGGTCGTCGGCGTCGGCCGGCGAGGGAAAGAGGTGAATCGACACGACCGTCGCGAAAGCCAGATGGAAGAAGCGATGCCGTTTCACGATTCCAATTCTCCTCATGAGGTCGATCCGTTGCGACACGGAGGACGCCGGCCGTGCCTTCACGGCTC
>CALCIC010000379.1 GCA_937907405.1 uncultured Isosphaeraceae bacterium
TGTACGCGGCCTCGCCGAACGCCTGCTTGATCGCCAGGGTCTCGACCGAGTCGTTCACCGAGGTGCTGGTGCCGTGGGCGTTGACGTAGTCGATCTCGGCGGGGCTCAGGTCGGCCCCTTCGAGGGCCTCCTTGAGGCAGGCGATGGCGCCCCGGCCGTCCTCGTGGCTGTCAGTGATTCGGAACGCGTCGGCGGTCGAGCCGTAACCGACGATTTCGCCGTGGATCCGGGCGCCGCGGGCCTTGGCGTGCTCAAGCTCCTCAAGCACCAGCATGCCCGCCCCCTCGCCGATGATGAAGCCGTCGCGGTCGCGGTCGAACGGACGACTGGCCTTGGTCGGCTCGTCGTTGCGGGTCGACAGCGCGGTCAAGAGGATGAAGCCGGTGACGCCGAACGGGTGGATCATGCTGTGCGTCCCCCCCGAGAGCATCACGTCGGCGCAGTCGTGGCGGATCATCTCATACGCTTCGCCGATCGCCTGCGAGCTCGCCGCGCAGGCCGTAAGGCAGTTCGAGTTCGCCCCCCGGGCGCCGAAGACGCTCGCCAGGTGCGCCGCGGGGGTCCCCGGCTCTTGCTCCGCCTCGCGGAGCGCGTGCAGGTCGTGGACCCCGTACTTCGAGAACTCCTCGGTCGACACCTTGCTGTCGTGGCTGGTCTTGTAGACCAGCTTCACGAACCGGCCGAAGTCCTGCTGCCCCTCGCCGGCGCCCAGGTAGACGCCGAACCGGGTAGGGTCGAAGCCCTCGGCCGCGACGTCCAGCCCCGAGTCGTCCATCGCCATCTTGCCGGCGGCGAGGGCGAACCGGGTGTTCCGGGAATGCTCGAACCATCGCGCTCCGTCGTCGAGGTAGTCGCCGAGGTCGAACTCCTTGACCTCGGCGGCGATCCGCGTCGGAAACGTGCGGGCGTCGAACAGCGAGATCGGGCCGACGCCGGACTCACCCGCCAGCAGCGCGGCCCAACTCGACTCCAGGTCCCGCCCCACCGGGGTGACCATGCCCATGCCTGTAACCACGACTCGCCGCATGAATCGAATTTCCTGTGGAGGGAACGGGAACCGATCAGTACCGGACGCCTGTCCAGGTCAAGCCGTCGCGTCGCGCCTCGCCTCGCCTAGACCGGCGGGCGCTCAGCCGGGGGCGTCGGGCCGCTCCCCCCGCACCACGACCGCGGCGGCCTGTCCGTTGATGGTCATGTTGGTGTTCACGAAAACCGGGTTGTCCGTCGGCCTGGGGGCGCCTCTGACGAGGTCCAGGGCGCACTCGGGGTCGGGATCGTCGCAGTTGATCGTCGGCGGGATGAGCCCGCGATTGACGCCGACCAGGCTGGCGATCAGCTCGACCGCGCCGGCCCCGGAGGCGATGTTTCCCAGGAAGCCCTTCAGGGCCGTCACCGGCGGCGGCGAATCGCCGAACACCTGGTGAATGGCCCGGGCCTCGGCCAGGTCGCCGACCTTCATGCCCAAGCCGTGGGCGTTGACGTGGCCGATCTGCGACGGCTTGAGCCCGGCCTCGCGGAGGGCCGCCCGGACTGCGGTCGCGGTGCCGCCGCCGTATGGGTCCATGCCCCCCTCGGGCATCGCGTCGCAGCCCGACCCGGAACCGAGGATCTCGCCGTGGATCTTGGCGCCCCGGCGGATCGCGTGGTCGCGATCCTCGAGGATCAAGATCCCCGCCCCTTCGCCGGGCGCGCCGCCGTCGCGGCGGAGGTCGAACGGCCGACAGGCGCCGGAGGGGTCCCCCTCCCAATGCGACATATTGCCGTAAAGCGCCATCCGAGTCAGGCTGAGGGGGTGGATCTTCGAGTCGGCGCCGCCGGTGATCATCACGTCGGCCTTGCCTCGGGCGATGATCCGCGCCGCCTCGGCGATCGCCAGGTTCGACGACGCGTCGGCCTCGGTGATCGTGTTCGAGGGCCCCTGGCAGTCCATCAGGATCGAGATGTGGCAGGCCAGCATGTTGGGCAGGTACTTGAGCAGCCAGATCGGCTCGACCACGCTGATCCCCTCGCGACCCCAGGTCAGGAAGTCGAACGAGCCGGTCGCCGACGACGCGGTCGAGATCGCCGGCGCCAGTTCGTCGAGCTCCGTCGAGATCAGGCCCGCCCCCAGATCGATGCCGATCCGCGACGGCGCGACGCCCCCGTCGACCAGCCCCGCGTCGCTCATCGCGAGCTGCGCCGCGGCCACCGCGAGCTGAATGTCGCGGGCCATGTATTTGCGGCTCTTCCGCAAGGCGTTGCGGTACTTGGGGAGGGCGTACCCCTTGAGGAAGTCGAAGTCGTGGATCTCGGCGACGGCCTCGGTCGGCAGCCCCGCGACCGGGAAAGCCTCGATCCGGCGCAGGCCCCCCCGCCCCTCGGCGAGCCTTCCCCAGATTCGATCCGGAGAATCACCCAGCGGTGTGACGAATCCTAGCCCGGTAATGACCACGCGGCGTTCGGAACCAAGCATGGATGACCCGTCGAACTCCTCGGTGTTGGCCTCGAACCCGATCCCGGCCTGCGGCTCGCCCCGCGATCCGCCCGGCTTTGGGCGACGTCGTCGCCCAGGAATCCTCAAGACTCGACCTGTCCCGTAAAAATATGGGGGTTTCCCGAAATTGACAAGCCCCACGGCTCGAACCGACGCGAATCAATCAGGGAACCGCCGGCGCGTCGACCGCCTGGCCGTTCGATTCACCGTCTTGCGTGGCGGTGTCCTGCTCGCGGGCCCGCTGCTGCGCCTTGGCGAGATCGAGAACCCCCAGCAACTGCTGGGTGAACACGAAGTTCTTGGGACCGAAGATCTGGTTGGCGCGGGTGTTGTCCAGATGGGCGAAGACGATCTCCACG
>CALCIC010000380.1 GCA_937907405.1 uncultured Isosphaeraceae bacterium
ATCCCGCCGATCGTCGGAATTCCGACGATCCAGCGCCCGAGCCGACCCCCGCCGCGATCGCCCCGAAACCCCGAGGCCGGGGCCGAGGACGGACCGACGCGGCGATCGCCGACCAGATCGGCCTGGGGGGCAAGGACCTCTACCGCCAGGCCCGCGCGATCTGGAAGAAGGCCAGCGAAGGGGACGCCCGCGCCCTCGCCGGAATCGCCCAGCTCGACGCCGAGACCAAGACCATCCACGCGGCCTACAAGGACCTCCGCCGCCGCGACCAGTTCGGCCGCGACTTCCGCCCCACCCCCTACGACGTCTGGGCCTTCCGCCACGACCGCGCCTTCGGAATCCCTTCCCCCGGCTCGATCCCCCCCGCCGTCGTCGCCCACACCCTGTTCTATTTCACCACCCCCGGCGCACTGGTCGTCGACCCGATGGCCGGCGGCGGCACCGTCCTCGACGTCGCCCAGGCCATGGGAAGGCGCTGCCTCGCCTCCGACCTCGACCCCGGCCGCCCCGAGATCCAGACCCACGACGTCCGCCTGGGGTTCCTCCCCGAAGCCCAGGACTGCGACCTCGTGTTCTGCGACCCGCCGTACCACACGATGCTCGCCCGCAAATACCACAAGGACGGCGTCGGCTCGGCCTCGCTCGACGACTGGACCGGGTTCCTCGACCAACTCGCCCGCGACGCCTTCGCGACGCTCCGCCCCGGCGGCTATTTCACGCTTTTATTGGCGTCTCAAACCGAGAAGGATCTGCCGCGGGGATTCGGCTATATTGATCACACGTTCCTCGGCTACCGCGCCGGGGCCGCCGCCGGCTTCCTTCCGGAGCGGCGGATCAGTTGCCCGATGAACGGCAACTACCAGCCCCAGCAGGTCCGCCGCGCCCGGGTCGAGGGCCGCCTGCTCGGCCAGGTGCGCGACCTGCTCGTAATGCGCAAGCCCGAGGGCCGCGGCATCCCGCAAACGCAAACATCCCGTTTGCGGGACGCCGACGGGCTGACCCCGGAGCGACCGAAGGGCTCCACTCACTATCCCTCATATGCAATCGCAACATGCCAGATTGACACCTGTCATATTGGCATCGCGCTCTAAAGAGCAGGACGGCCCGCGCAACAAAAAAGGGAGGCCGGCCGAAGCCCGCCCCCCCCCCCTAACGAACGCTTGCCGTAATGCCTGTTCACGAAACGGCTTACTCGACCGGGTCGCCGCACGCCAGCTCGTAGACCTTGCCGCGCACGAACGGGTTCGAGAGGGTCGGGTTCCGCCTCACGATGGGCTCGGGGAGCTGGGACAGGGCGGCCGCCGTAAGCCGCTGCAGCTCTTCGGGATGCAGCCGCTCGATCACGTATTCGACGGCCGCTTCCTGCGATGCGCGCGCGTCGCTCTCGCGGGACTGCCGCGTCTGGGCCTCGATGTCGCGGAGCCGGGCCTCAAGCTCCCGTCGCCGACCCTCTAAACGAGTGGCCACCTGGGGGAGCAGATCGTAGCCGTCCTCGATCCCCGCGCGGATGTACCCCGGCCCGTTTTGAAGCTTACCCTGGCTCTGAAGGTACAGGGCGTTGAGCAAAACCTTCGCCACGGCCTCCGGGTCTTTCTGCGTAACTAAGCGGTTCGCCAGGTTCTCGGGGATTCCCTGATTCGTCAAAAGCTCCTGTAAATCAACAGCAACAAGGAGCCTTCCCTCGGCGCTCAAACGGAACGGCGTTCCCGGAATCGGGACGGATGCTGTGTCTTCTTTCGTTCCTGTTTCTTGTTTGGGCCCAGCCTCGCGGCCGGACTGGTCCAGTCGCTGGACCGCCTCAACTAAAGAATTTGGTCCGGTTCGGGGGCGGTCGACTAAAGATTCTGGTCCAGTTTCCGGCGGCCCTACTAAGGAATCCAGTCCGGTTGCGTCGATCGCCCCGGCTTTCCGGGTCTTGGCCGACTTGCGGGGGCCGGTCGGTCGATGCTCGGGGGCGGCCTGGCGGAGCACCCGGTATGCGGTCGACCGCCCCTTCGACTTGCTGGCCGTCAGCAGGCCCGCCGCGATCAGCTCCTTGACGGCGTCGATCACCGTCTGCCGGCTCAACCCAGACTGCCGGGCGATCGTCCGCGTGCTCGGGTATCCCCAGTCGGTGCCGAAGTCCGAGAACAGGCCGATCACCAGATAGACCTTGATCGCCGAACCGCCGAGCGACCGAAAGGCGTCGGACCGGAGCAAGTCGTGCTCGACCCTGAAGAAATACGATGCCATGGCCGGATGCTACCTTGCCTTCGGGTGTCGCCCCGCAACCCCAATGTTCCGTCTCTGCCCTCGGGCGCCCCCCCCCGCGCCGGTCGACAGACCGGCCCGCCGGGGCGGCCGTCGTCCTCAGCTCGCCTGGAGAGCAGGGGGGTCGGCGATGTAATAGGTCTTCACCCGGCCGCGCTGGCGGGTCGTCGACACCACCAGGCCCAGGTCTTCGAGCTGGCCCAGACTGTCGATCACCGTCGGCGTCGAAAGCCGGGTCCGCGCGGTCAACTGATTCAGGCTGATCGTCACGTTCTGAACGGGCTCGCCCCCCCCCG
>CALCIC010000381.1 GCA_937907405.1 uncultured Isosphaeraceae bacterium
GCAGAGGGAACACCTGGGGGGGCTCGGCGTACACGAACGCCAGGATCGATCGAAAGCCCGGCCCGAACATCGTCTGCCAACGCACCAGGCCGTCGAGGTCGTCGGTCGTCACCCAGTTCTCCCAGTCGCGCCTTCCCCGACGGTTCTTGCTCCGCTTGCCCTTCACCTCGACCACGAGATTATCGGCGAATCGAGGATACAGTAAAAAGTCGGGGTTCTTCACCCCCTGGTCGCCGGAAATCGCCCGTTTCGCCTCGTCGACGGCCACGCAAGGCACCCGCAGCGCGCGGATGTAGGCCTCGAAGGCCGCCTCGTAGTGGTTCGATCGCATCGCCATCGCATCGCCTCGGGCCGGGACGTCCTCGCGCGGGACATTAGAAACTCAGGAAAACCCACCACGGAGGACGCGAAGGACGCGGAGGGGGGACGGGGAAGAGAGAAGATTGGGGAGAGGGACCAATCCGGAACTCCTGATTCCTCCCCGCCTCCGTCTGGCAAGCCGTCAAGATTCTCGTCGTTCGAGAAGATACCAGACGCCGCGGTTCACCCTTCACGATGCTTCATATTCCCTCTTGTTCTCTCTTCTTTCCTCTGCGTTCCCCGCGTCCTCCGTTGTTTTGGTTGCGGCCGACGGCCGCGCCGCGTCCCCCGTGGTGGAATCTTCCTCCGAACCCGTCCCTCATTCTACAACGATCGGCGACGACGTTCCGATCGTCACGATCGGCAACCCTGGACCACCCGCGCGAGCGGGCCTTCGCCGGGGGGGGAGCAGGGCCTCGGCGTACTCCCAGATCTGCTCGGGGGTCTCGAACAGCTTCTCGAACGACGACGGATCGTCGTACTCGCAGGCGTCGGTCGTGTATTCCCGGCAGATCTTGGGCCGGCTCAGGTAGATCGCGCATCGGTTGTCGGGCAACAGGTACTGGCACGTGGTCAGGACCATCAGGTACCACTGTTCCTCGTGGACGTAGACGATGGTCTGGCCGTGGGCCAGGTACCACCGGATCGCGTCGTAGTCGTCCCAGTTGCGGGGCTCGTCGATCGGCAGCGAGAAATAGCGGCAGCACTTGCCGGTGCAGAAGTCGCACAGGCATTCGCCGGCCTTCAACTCGTCGCGCTTCGGTCGGCGCGGCTTCGATTTCGATTTCGATTTCGAGGCGGGGGTCGCGTTGTCGAGCACGATCAATCCCGGGTCTTGGGGCGATTGCGGTAGCGGGCGCTGACGCGGACCAGAAAACGCTGTTCCTCGTCGGTGAGGGCCGATCGGCCCTCGCGGTGGAGCTTGTCGAGGATCTCGTCCATGCGACGCTCCTCGGCGGCCTCGGTGGTGATCCGGCGTTGGCGGCGGAGGTCCGACCGGCGCCGCCGCCAGCGTTCGAGGGCGCTCTCGCGGTGCGGGCGGGCGACGGCCGGCCCTCCCTCAAGGCTAGTATACCCCTCGGAGAAGTCGTAGCCGAAAACGCCGTCGTCGAAGAACCCGCCGTCTTCGAGCATCCGCGACTCGGACCGCACGAACATCTCGATCAGGATCGCCAGGCTGATCAGCGTCAATCCGTCGCCGCCGTCGCCGGTGAACAGCCGGAACACCCCCACCAGGAAGAGGATCGCCGCGGTGGCGCGCGCCGTCCAGGGGGCCAGCATGTCGTCGCCGGTCGAGACGATCGACCGATCCGCGAGGATGCAACGGTACAGCCGGCCGCCGTCGAACGGCAATGCGGGAAGCAGATTGACCAGAGCCAGAATGTAGTTGAGGTAGCCGAACCAGCCGACCCACCAGACCGGCGACAGCGCCGTCGCCCGGGTCTTCTCGTCCAGCCAGGGCGCCCCCGCGTCGACCCCGTCGCCGAACGGGTTCCAGACGAACTGGGCGTCGGCGATCAGGCCCAACCCCGCGGCGATCCCCAGCGCCGTCGCGCCGCTCACGAGCGGGCCGGCGATCGTCACCAGCATGTTCTCGATCCCTCGGGCCGGGGTCGAGGGACCGATCAGGTTGCCGAGCGGCCAGAGCCGGACGTCGTCCTGCTCGCAGTCGAGGACGTAGGCCGTCAACGCGTGGGCCGCTTCATGGAGGACCAGGGCCAGCATGAACAGCGAAAGCCACGCCGCCGTCTGTTCGAGGTTCGCCAACCCCGAGCCGACCGACTCCGGCCATGCGAACGGCGCGACCAGCAGCCGAAACGCCACGAACACGACCAGGAAGATGTGGACCCTGACCGTCGTTCCGAACCACCGCCCCAGCGGAATCGGCGACCAGGTCAACAGATCGCTCATTTATCGGCCGCTCAATAGTGTTGTGACCGTCCGGATGCAAGAGGACCAAGCTAACTCGACTTTATCAGTCTGTACGAGTTCGGGCAATGTGTCGTGCGACCGCCGCCGTGATGTGGCCGAGAAACACCATCGCCCGATTCGCGTCCCCTTTTTCCATCCTCACGGCCGCGATTCCGGTTTTTCGGCCCCGATGTGCTAAACTGGCTCTGCTCCGATCGTCCTTGACCACCCCCCTCGACCGCATTCCAGCGATTTCAGCAACCATGGACCAGGCAGACCAGACCGGACGATTGACGGTCAACGTGGCGCTCGGGCCGCGCTCGTACGACGTCGTCGTCGTTCATGACCGCCCCGGCGATCTCGCGGCGACGGCTTCGGCCTGGCTCGAAGGCTCGTGGGCCGGTCGGGCTTGCCGCGCCGCCCTGATCGTCACCGACCACCACGTCGCGGGCCTGTCCGCCGTCTCGAACCTCCGGGACGCCCTCGGAACGCTCGGGATCGAGTCCGAGACCGCCGTCGTCCCCCCCGGCGAGGCGAGCAAGGGGCTGGAGACCGCCTCGCAACTCTACGACCGGCTGATCGCGAGGAGCGCCGACCGCCATACGCTGGTCGTCGCGGTCGGCGGCGGCGTGATCGGCGACCTCGCGGGCTTCGTCGCCGCGACCTATGCGCGCGGGCTCCCCTTGTTGATGGTCCCGACGACGTTGCTCTCCCAGGTCGACAGCTCGGTCGGCGGCAAGGTCGGCGTCAACCACCCCCGGGCCAAGAACATCATCGGCGCCTTCCACCAGCCGATCGGCGTCTGGATCGACACGGCCTCGCTCGACTCGCTCCCCGACCGCGAGCTGCGATGCGGCCTGGCGGAAGTCGTCAAGCACGGCGTGATCCTCGACGCCCCGTTCTTCGAGGAGCTGGAAGTCCGGGCCTCGGAGATCCTCGACCGCCGCCCCGACGCGCTGCGACGGATCGTCGCCCGAAGCTGCGAGCTGAAGGCGATGGTCGTCACCCGGGACGAGCGCGAGGAGACCGGCCTCCGCGCCGTGCTCAACTTCGGCCACACGATCGGCCACGCCGTCGAGGCGGTCTCGGGCTACGGCGGCGGCTTCCAGCACGGCGAGGCGG
>CALCIC010000382.1 GCA_937907405.1 uncultured Isosphaeraceae bacterium
GGTGATCGCGACCAGCTCGTCGGACTCGATGTATTCGAGGGCGATTTCCAGGGTGAGGACGCGGGGGGGCTTGAGCAGCACGTTCTTGTCGGAGCCCGAGGCCCGCATGTTGGTGAGCTTCTTTTCCTTGCAGGGGTTGACGACCATGTCGTCGGCCCTGGCGTTTTCGGCGATGATCATGCCCTCGTAGATGTCGTCTCCCGGGGCGACGAACATGGTTCCGCGCTGCTGGAGGTTGTCGAGGGAGAACGCCACCGCCGGTCCCCGCGCCATGCTGACCATGACGCCGTTGCTCCGCGCGGGGATGTCCCCGCGCAGCACCCGGTATTCGAGGTAGTTGTGGTGCATGATCGCCTCGCCCTGGGTGGCGCTCATGAGCCGGTTCCGCAGCCCGATCAGGCCGCGGGCGGGGATGGCGAATTCGATATGCGCGTAGGCGCCCTTGACGTCCATCTTGCTCAACTCGCCCCGACGCGCGCCGACCAGCTCCATGACGGGGCCGATGTGGCCGTGGGGAACGTCGACGACCAGGAACTCGTACGGCTCGTGGTCGACGCCGTTGATCTTCTTGACGATGACTTCGGGCTTGCCGACGGCCATCTCGAACCCCTCGCGACGCATGGTCTCGATCAGGACCGAGAGATGCAGCATGCCCCGGCCCGAGACCTTGAAGGCGTCGAAGTCGTCGGCCGGCTCGACCCGGAGCGCGACGTTCGACTCCAACTCGCGGTCGAAGCGGTCCTTGAGGTGGCGGGTGGTGAGGAACTTGCCCTCGCCGGTGAGCGGCGAGTCGTTGACGGTGAAAAGCATGCTCAGGGTCGGCTCGCCGACCTCGATGCGGGGCAAGGGGTCGGTCCGCTCGATCGCGGCGATGGTGTCGCCGATCTCGACGGCGGAAAGCCCGACGATCGCGACGATGTCGCCGGCTTCGGCCGTCTCGACGTCGACCCGTCCCAACTTGTCAAAGAGCAAAACGCCGTCGATCGATCCCGGGACGACGACCCCTCCGGCCTTCAGCAGGTTCGCCCGTTGCCCGCGCCGGACCGACCCGGAGAAGATCCGGCCGATGGCGATCCGGCCGACGTACTCGGAGAAATCGAGCGTGGTGCAGAGCATCGAGAACGGCTGGTCGAGATCGACCACCGGCCCCGGAACCTTGTTGAGGATCAGGTCGAAGAGGGGACGCATGTCCCCCTCGGTCGCCTTGGGATCGTCGGAGGCGAAGCCGCTGCGCCCGGAGGCGAAGATGTACGAGAAATCGCTCTGCTCGTCGCTGGCGCCGAGCTCGACGAAGGTGTCGAAGATCTCGTTCAGGACCTCGTCGGGCCGGGCGTCGGGCCGGTCGACCTTGTTGATCACGACGATCGGGCGGATGTGGCACTCGAACGCCTTGCGGAGCACGAACTTGGTCTGGGGCATCGGCCCCTCGAAGGCGTCGACCAGCACGAGCGCGCCGTCGGCCATCTGGAGCGTCCGCTCGACCTCGCCGCCGAAGTCGGCGTGCCCCGGCGTGTCGATCAGGTTAATCTTGGAGTGGCCGTAGTTGATGGCGATGTTCTTCGCGAGGATCGTGATCCCCCGTTCGCGCTCAAGGTCGTTGGAATCGAGGATCCGCTCTCCCTGAAGCTGCGATGCGCGAAACTGGCCTGACTGACGGAGCATCGAGTCGACCAACGTGGTTTTGCCATGGTCGACGTGGGCGATGATCGCCACATTCCGGATGTCGTCCCGTCTCTTCATCTTGGGTTGATCTCGTCTCGCACTTTTGTTAGGAGCGGACTGAGGGGTCCGCATGGTCGTCGTGGCGGTTTCGGTCCGTAATCCGGTCGCGGAATAAATACGTAGGTACAGGATTCTATACGGCCTCGACCGAAATCGACAAGGCCGGATGACGTGTTGGGTCGGCCGCGCGGGGCGGGGCCTGTCGAGAACTGGGAGGGGCGTCGTTGCATCATCTGGAAGCGTCTGAGCTGTTTGCGATGTTGGTCGTCATGCTGGTCGCCGCCAAGATCGTGGGGGCCCTGGCTCAGCGGATCGGCCAACCGGCGGTCCTGGGCGAACTCGTCGGGGGGATCGTCGTCGGCAAGTCGGTGCTGGGTCTGGTCGACCCCCACGCCGAGACCATCCACATGCTCTCCGAGTTGGGGGTGGCGATCCTCCTGCTGGCGATCGGCCTGGAGACCGACCTCCGGGCGATGATGCGGGTGGGAGCCACCTCGTTGGCCGTGGCGGTCGTCGGCGTGGTCCTGCCGTTCGGGCTGGGGTACGCCGCCTGCCTTCTGCTCGGGTTGGACGAACTGACCTCGATCATGGCGGGAGCGACGCTCACCGCGACGAGCGTGGGGATCACCGCGCGGGTGCTCTCGGACCTCGGCCGGCTTCGCGACGTCGAGGGTCAGATCATCATCGGCGCGGCGGTGATCGACGACGTCCTCGGCCTGGTGATCCTTACGGTCGTCGGCGGCATGATCGGCGGCGGGACGCTGTCCGTCGGGGCCGTCGCCTGGACCACCGCCTCGGCGTTCGGCTTCCTGGCGGTCACGCTCGTCGTGGGGGGGCTGGCGACGCCCTGGGTGGTCAGGCTGGCCGACAAGATCGACTTGCCCGGCACGCCGACCATCTTCGCCCTGACGCTCGCCCTGGGGCTGGCCTGGCTGGCCGAGAAATCGGGCTCGGCCCTCATCATCGGCGCCTTCGTCGCCGGGGTGCTGCTGGCCAGGACCTCTCGGGCCCACGAGATCGAGAAGGGGGTGACGTCGCTCGGGCATTTCTTCGTCCCTCTGTTCTTCGTGGCCGTGGGCGCCTCGGTCGACCTCACCGCCCTGAATCCGACGACCGCCGACGGCCGATGGGCCTTGACGGCGGGGACGGCGCTGATCGTCTGCGGCGTGGTCGGCAAGGTGGCGGCCGGGTACGCCCCGTTCTGGTTCCGCGGCGACAAGCGGGTGATCGGCGTGGGGATGATCCCGCGCGGCGAGGTCGGCTTGATCTTCGCTCAAATGGGCCTCACTCGCGGGGTCTTCGACGCCGGAATGTTCGGCGGGGTCACGTTGATGGTCGTCGTCACGACGTTCCTCGCGCCGCCGCTGCTCAAGGCGCTCCTGACCAGGAACGACGGTCAAGAGCCCGAGGAGGACGGCGACGGCATCGGCGGACTCGTCACCGAGGCTTGAGGGCGCGTCGCGGACGTCCTCGCTCGGTCAGAGCAGCGGGGAGACCAGTCGCAGGACGCTCTCGGCGATCTCGCGGCTCGTCCCCCGCTTGGGGACGTAGACGGTGCTGCCGGCCATCAGGCGTTCGGCCCACCGCGCGACCTCGGCGACGCTCTCGGTCGAGAAGATGTACAGGGCCACCTCGTAATTCAAGAACAGGCTGCGGTTGTCCATGTTGGG
>CALCIC010000383.1 GCA_937907405.1 uncultured Isosphaeraceae bacterium
CTCCCCTTGGAGCTTCGAGATCCCGGCGAACAGGTAGATGACGCACATGTGGACGTTGATCAGTCGTAGCGCGAGGTTCGCGGCGACGCTCGGGGCGGGGGGGGATGCAGGACGCCCCAGGCGGCGAGAAGCGAGCCAGCGGTCAAGGGACAGCGCCTGACCGGCCCCGCCGATCGTCAGATACAACGTCAACATGACGTTGACCTGGTCGAGCCCGAAGAGCGCCTCCGGGACGCGCTGGGCGTACGAGATCGCCACGACCAATGCCAGAACCGACGTCGCTCGGGTCTTGTACCCGATTGTAAACAGAGTCAGTACGGCCAGCGAGGCGGCGTGCGCATACCAGGCCCACCGCGCGGGGACCAGCCACCAGAACGAGTACGCATACTGCTCGGACTGGATCGCGCGGACGAGAGACTCGCTCAACCACGGCTCGGCGCCGAAAAAGTCGTCCAGGGCAAGGCTCCAAACGGCGTGCGTGTAGACCAGCATGAGGCCGGTCAACACGCGGATCAAACCGAGCAAGGTCGGGTCGGCGGGGGTGAACCAGAAGCGGTCCCACCCTTCGTCGAGATCGCGCGCCAGGGCGGCGAAGTAACGGCCGGTCGGTCTGATCAGTCGTCGCATCGGAAGTCTCCCAAGGGCTGTTCCTCGTAGCCTCGCGGGTCGTCCAGCCGCACCCCGTCGAGGACGGCCTCCATCGTTGGGAGGTAATGGGTCTGCTTCGTCAGGCTGACCCGACTCGCGCCGTGCTCGCGGCCGATGTGTCGAGCGTACGATTCATACCAGGCCGGGCGGAGTCCCTCGGGGGCCTGGTTCATGTGCTCAGTGAGCATGAAATAGCGGTGGTAGAGCAATCGCGGCCCGACGGCCTTGTCCGGCAGCCGCCCGTGGACGACGGTCCCGTCGGGCCGCTCTGCGACGAACGCCAGAAGCGTGCTCTCGCCCGGCTCGGGGGCGAAGAAATGGTAGCCATGGTCGAGGTAAAGGACCTGGAGGTACGGCCGGAAGATCTTCCAGCCGGAGAGCACCAGCTCGGAAGTCGGCGCCACCGACGCCGGCGCGATAACGATGGCCGTAAGGTGAAGCACCAGCCAGACGCTTACCGCCCGCCGGAGGAGCTTCGTCCGAATTGAAAGCAAAGGGGCCTCGGGGGCCCCGGAGTCGAACGTCGTCACGGAATTCACGCCACCGCCTCCGACCTGTCGATTCCTGAAAAATGGAGCCGGCGGGGAAGACGGGTCCCACCGTCTTCCCCCAGCCTTTGACAGGCCGATCACCGGTCGCGGGTGGACACTCAGCGGGCGGCGACCGTCGCCACCAGCTCCTTGGCGTTCTGGGAGTCGAACGTCACGGTCACTTCAACGACCTGGCCCGGCGTGATGGTGGCCTGGGCGGTCTTCGACAAGGTCTGTCCGTCGCGGACAACCTCGACCTTCACGTTGTAAACGCTCGATGCACCCGCCGACAGTTCGGGGGTGACGAAGCGGCGTTCCGTACCGCTCAGGGTCATCAATTGATCCTGAAGGTAGACGTTCGCATCTTCGGGCACCCGCACGTTTAGGTAGGCCACCGACTGCGCAGCCGGGGTCACCACAGTCGCAACGTAGCCGCCGCTCGAACCGCCGCTGGACCCACCGCTCGAACCGCCGCTGGAGCCACCGCTCGAACCGCCGCTGGAGCCGTTGGACTTGTGGTGCTTGAACAGCCCCCCGCCGTGCGACTTGCCGTGCGAGCCGCCGCTCGAACCGCCGCTGGACCCACCGCTGGAGCCACCACTGGATCCGTCCGCCAGGGCTGTTCCCGCGCCGAAGGCAAAAGCCAGGGCGCTCAAAGATGCAACCGCGAAGGCCGACCGTCGGAACTTCTTCATCTGTGATCCTCTCTGGTGCTACGAAGGACTCTTGGTGAAATCGACGAGCAATACCGATGGGCTCATTCGGACCTTTGCCCAGTCAGACACCTGCAAGCACGCCCCTGTTTCCAGGGCGCCGTCGCTGACGCCGCCCAGGTCCGAGACCGGGGTGCACGACGGCCCTGGCCTGGTGCGAGACGAGCCGAAGAAAGTCCAGCTTTCTCCTCCCCGGCCGATGTAACGCACTTGCCCGCATCGCTGGGGCCTGCTCCACGAACTGTCGGTACTCAAGGAGATACTGCGTAGCCCAGGAAAGTCAAAACGATCAGGCAAACTTTACGGCGTCCTTTCCCAGATCGCCTTTTCGACCGTGGCAATCGGTAAATCGAGAAGGAAAAACAGCCCAAGAAGATAAGAGGAATGTTGATGGTTGTGGTGGCTTGATGATTGGTGGCGGTGGGGGGGGGTATTGGTTGGTAGTGGTTGGCCATTCACTTCAAATGGAGGATTTAAGCATTTTAGGAAAGACGCTCGTTGACCAACATGTCTTACTTTAGCTATCTTATCGGATTGGTTACATTCAACCCATCTTTGGTGGATAGCGAGATTCGGCCCGAGGTTCGGCCGGTACAATTAGGCGGGATCAAGGTTTGGCAGGATAGCCAAGTAGCCCAGAGCAGAGAACTCACGCGGAGACGCTAAAAACATGGCTGAGACCGCTGAGGATCGCCCGATTTTCGTTTGACGAGGCCCAAGCGGTCCGGTCCAATCAGGGGTCGATCCGACGTCCTTCCGGCCTCCCTCGTGCTCGTCGACGGGAACACCATGAAGCCATCAACTCTTGCCTTCCTGTTGACTTTGCTCTCCCCGATGGTGTTGATGGCCGATGCGAGGGCCGCGGAGGGCTCGAAACGGCCGAACATCCTGTTCGTGATCTTCGACGACTGGGGCTGGAACCACGCGGGGGCCTATGGCTGCACCTGGGTCAAGACGCCGAACTTCGACCGGGTGGCGCGCGAAGGGGTCTTGTTCAAGAATGCGTTCACGTCCAACCCCAAGTGCAGCCCGTGCCGGGCCAGCATCCTGACGGGGCGGAACACCTGGCAGCTTGAAGAGGCGGCATGCCACTTCGGCCTCTTTCCGCGCAAGTTCGCGGTCTATCCCGAGCTCATGGAGGCGGCGGGGTACACGGTGGGGCTCACGGGCAAGGGATGGGGGCCTGGCGACTTCAAGTCCCCCGGCTTCACGCGCAACCCCGCCGGTCCCGCGTTCGACAAGCACACGACCGAGCCCCCCGCGTCGGGGATCGCCCGAACCGACTACGCCAGGAACTTCGCCTCGTTCCTCGACGACCGCCCCGCCGGACGGCCGTTCTGCTTCTGGATGGGGTTCAAGGAGCCGCACCGCGGCTACGAACCCCACTCCGGGACCCGGCTCGGCAAGCGAGCCGAGGACGTGAAGGTCCCCGCGTATCTCCCCGACCTCGCGGAGGTCAGGGACGACCTGCTCGACTACGCCGTCGAGGTCGAGTACGCCGACGCCCACGTCGGCAGGGCGCTCGAGGCCCTGGAAAAGGCGGGCGAGCTCGACGATACGCTGATCGTCGTGACCTCGGACCACGGCATGCCCTTCCCCCGGGTGAAGGGGCAGATCTACGAGGACGGCTTCCACCTGCCGCTGGCGATCCGCTGGGGCCGCGCGATCAAGCCGGGGCGGGTCGTCGAAGACTTCGTCAACGTCCGCGACTTCGCGCCGACGTTCCTGGAGTCGGCCGGACTCGAGCCGCATCCCCAGATGACGGGACGAAGCCTCGTCGACCTCCTCAAGGCGCCGGAGTCGGGCTGGGTGCGGGGCGATCGCGACGGCAACGTCATGCTCGCCGGCAAGGAGCGCCACGACCTCGGCCGCCCCTACGACTGGGGCTACCCCGTGCGCTCGATCCGCACCCCCGACTTCCTTTACGTCCACAACTACTTCCCCGACCGCTGGCCCGCCGGCAACCCCGAGACCGACTTCGGCAACTGCGACCCCGGCCCGACCAAGGAGAAGCTCAAGGCCATCGGGGGCGAGTTCTACGACATGTCGTTCGGCAAGCGGCCCGCCGAGGCGCTCTATCGCCTGGCCGACGATCCCGAATGCATCCGGAACCTCGCCCAGGACCCCGCCTACGCCTCCGAGCTGTCGTCCTTGCGCGACCGGATGATCGCCCTGCTCCGCGAGGAACAAGACCCCCGCGCGCTCGGCGACGGGGCGGTTTTCGATACCTACCAATACGTGGGCGACCGCTCCCACGGATACGACGCCTGGCTCAAAGCCAGGTAGCCAGGCAGGGTGCGTCGAGCTTGCGACGACGCACCATTTGGGATGCAATGCACATGCGGGTGGCCTCGACGGCCCGGATCGAGGATGCTCGACCGTTTGCGTGTCGATGGCATCCGGGATTTGGTGCTACATAACTGCGCTTGACGCACTCTACATAACTGGGAACCGCATCCGGCCTGGCGCCGATTCAGTCGCCGGCAGGCGTCGCCCGCGAGCAGCCGGCCTTCTTCAGCAGGTTGTGGGTGATGCGTTGCACGCGGGCGTCGGGGCCGTGGGGCCGGCTCCAGTGGGACCAGGGCAGCGTGTGCCCCGGGGGCGTGCTCAGGCCCTGGCTCCAGAAGATGGTCGCGGCGTTGAACACGAAGTTGTCCTTCGGCCCCGGGTAGACCGTCGCCGCCCAGTTGGACAGCGTCACGCCGCCGACCCAGGCGTGGCCCGCGGCCACGACCTCCAGCCCGGGCAGGTCGGCCGGCCCTCCGTGGTACTCCCACCCGACCAGGCCCGGGACCCGGTCCCCCTTCTTGACGCCGGTCCCCTCGAACACCCAGTGGTCCGGCTTCGTGACGGTCCAGTCGCCTCCGCCGTTGATCGGCCGGGTGTTCCGCGCCCCCATCAGCAGGCCCTCGTCCGGGCCCCGCTCGGGGAACGGCCCGTGATCCTTGTCCCGTTCGCGGGCGTACGCCTGGTCCCCGCCGTACGGCCCGCCGCGGAAGATGATGCGGTTCGGCCGACCGTCGAACCCGTCCCGGAACGGCGTGACCCAACAGACCGCGTTGCCGGACAGGAACAGCAGGTTCACCCCGGCGTCCCGCAGCTTGGTGACGCTTCGGAACTGGCGGACGTCCCAGTACTCGTCGTGACCGACGCTGATGAACGCCTTGCACTTCAGCCCCCGATCCGGGCTGAGCAGGTCGCTGTTGGAGCAATAGGTGACGTCGTACCCGTGCTGCTCCAGGAAGTAGGACAGCGGCTGCTCGAACGAGAGGAACTCTCCGGACCCGACTGACAGCGGGTCGTTGACGATCCCGGTGTACTGCGCCTGTCGGCCGTACGGGCGGTCGAAACTGACGTCGGCCCAGGGCCCCTGGATTCCCTTGGGGTGCGTGTAGAGGGAGAATTTCGTCGGCCACTGGTTGTACGCCTGCCAGGTGTTGTCCGAGCATTGGAACAGGACGTCGGCCGGGCGGTCGTCGCGGACGATGAAGACGACGTAGCTCTGCCAGTACGGGGCCTCGGCCGACTCCGGCAGGGTGGTCAACCGGCCGAGGTAGACCCCGCTCACCCAGTCGTCCGGGATGGTCAGTCGCGTCGTCGCCTTCCAGCGGCACTCGTGCAGGTTCTTCTCGCCGGGCTCGGGCGTCGGCTGCGGTTCGCCCTGGAACGGGCCGAGCGTCTTCATCAGCCGAGCCCCCTTGCCGCCGTAGTACCCGGTGCGGAAGATCTCGATCTCAAACCTCGCCGACGGGTTGGTCGAGACGAAGACGTCGAGCGTCTCCCCGGCCGCCACGCTCTGCCGGGAGCAATAGCCCTCGATGAGCGAGCTGCGGGTGGCGTCCGTCCGGTCGAGCCGCACCCGGGTGAGCTGCCAGTCGTCGGCGCCCGGCTTGGCGTTCTCCTCCCGGATGACCGTCGGGTCCGCGGCGACGACGCCTCGGATTCCACAGGTCGACACAGCGCATCCAACAATCAACAGAACCACGCAACGGCTCATAAGACTTACCCCTCCAATGCGTCTCGGGCGCGGGGACGCAAGAATTCGCCTGATCAGTTCGGCCTACGCCCGATGCCCCGTAGTTCGCCGTAAGGTCAGGGCCTCAATGCTATTCTGAGGGGCTTCACTCGTCCCCAGAACGCAAGGGGGCCCCGATGGCTCGCATGCTGGAGGGGGGGGATCGCTTCCCCATGGACCCGCTCCCCGATGTTCGCGGCCTCTACGGCTTGATCCCTGAGAGCCGTCTGACCGCCATCCTACACGAACCGGCCGCGGCTCGGAACGGGTCGGAAAACGGGGACGGAAAACGGGGAGCCAGCGCTTTGACAGGGCTTTGGCCACGTGCCCGACCCTTGGCGAGGTCAGGGGACGACGATCGGCCCCTGGTCGGTCAGGAGGGTGACGGGGCCGGTCAGGTTGGCGACGGCCTTGGCGAACTGGTCGGGGTTGGCGACCACCTTGCCGTCGATCTTGTGGATGATCTGCCCTTGCTTGAAACCCGCTTGCGCGGCGGGGGAGTCGGGCTCGACGTCGCGGACGACCACGCCGGGCGCGGGCGCTTCCTCCAGGACCCCGATGTTGCCCCGGGGGAGCATGGTGAAGTAGTCGACCCGCAGCCCGCGCCAGGCCGGCGGCGGCGCGGTGACGATGATCTCGCCCTTGACGGGGAACTTGCCCAGGACGATGGTCTTCTCGATCTCTCGGCCGCCGCGACGGATCTGAAGCCGGATCGCGTCCCCCGCCGCATAGGCGTTGACGGCCAGGATCAGCGAGTCGAAGTCGACCACCGGCTCGCCGTCGACTCCGACGATCTCGTCCCCCCGCTGGAGGTCGCCGAGCGCCGCGGGGGAGTTGAGCGTGACTTCCTCGACGATGTTGGTGTTGTTCTGGTGGGACGTGACCCCCAGCAGGCCGTACTCGACTTCCTTCCCCTGCTTGAGCGTCTCGACGGCGCGGCGGCCCGTGCGATCCATCGGGATCGCGTAGCCGGCCATGGCGTCGAAGCCGGCGGGGCTCGACGCCATCGTGGTCAGCCCCACCAGTTCCCCCTTCATGTTCACCACCGCGCCTCCGCTCATCCCCAGGTTGAGCTTGGCGTCGAGTTGGAGCAGCGTCGGGTAATTGGGAAGCTGGGGCGTCGCCTGTCTCGGGAACTGGAAGTCGTCCATGTCCAGTTCGACCCGTCGGGAGACGTTCGACAGGATGCCCCAGCTCGCCGACGCCTTGCCGTCTCGGGCCGCGTTGAACGGGTTGCCCAGCACGATCAGAAACGCCCCCTTGCGGAGCTTGCCGGCGTCGCCGATCGCGATCGGCTTGAGCCTGGGGGGCGCCAGCCCCGGCTCCTGGACCGGCGCGATCACGGCGAGATCGCTGCGTGGGTCGGCGGCGATCACCTCGGCGCGGAAGATCTGACGATCCGTCGCCTTGACGACGAGTCGGGACGCCCCCTTGACAACGTGAAACGCCGTCAGGATCCGCCCCTCGTCGCCGACGACCACCCCCGACCCGAAGTCGACCGAGATCATCTCCCCCATGTCCATCATCGGGACGGCTCGGGGCATCCCCGGGGCGAACGGCCGAACCGGCGGCGTCTTGCCGCGCACCGCCTGGGTCTCCTGACCATCGTCGGTCTTGTCGCGGTGAATCGCCACCACCGACCCCTCGGCCCCGGCGATGGCGTCGGCCAGGGTCGTCTCCAGGGCCGACACGACGTCGATCGCCGCCGGCGCTTTTTGAGGTTCATCCCAGGCCAGGGTGGCGCAAGCCAGGCAAAGCAAGAGCGTCATCGACTCAAATCCCTTTCGCACGATCTCTACGGCGTCAAACAATGTTCCTCGGCGGCCTCGACGACGACCGCCTCCGGGTGGCGAGCCTTGAACATCCGGTCCGCCGCCCTCCTCGCCTGCCGCGCGGCGACCGCGAGAATGTCGCCCCGATCGCGCGGCGAGAATGGGACGAACCTGGGATCGATCTCGACCAGGACGCCGATTTGAGCATCTCGAGCGTCGGCCGGCGATCCGTCGTCCCGGCTCGTGGTCGCGTAGCTGATCGCGCCCCTGAGCCTCAGTCCCGGATAGGAATCCTCATAACGAACCTCCGCGTTCCATTGATTCGATTCGTCGATCCGAGCGTAATGAACCGTGAACAGCAGCCGAGCCGGCGCGATCTCCGGATAAATGTACGCCCCCTGAATCCGCAGGTTCCCGAGACGCTCGCCCTCGTAAAGCACGGCCCGACCGTCGGGGTCGCGGTCGCGGATCTCGACGGCCGCCTTGACCATCGGGTTCTCGGAATTGCGCAGTTCCAAGACGGCGATCGACGCCCACTTCGACGGGACCTTGTGAATCGACGGGAGGATGAGGCTGTACGCGGCCTTCATGTCCCGCTCGTCGATCAGGAGCGACGCGACATAAAGCCGCCAGGAGGTCATGCCGCGCTCGAGAGCCCAGAACGCCGCCGCGACCCTGATTCCGTCGCGGGCGAGTTGCTCCACAAGCTTCCGCCCGTCGTCTTTCTGCTCTACCAGTAATTCCGAATCCATGTCATCACTCCGTCCGGCTCGTCAGTGATCGCCGCGATGAGCGTCCTGGCTTCGGTCTCCGACTTCTCATCATACCGACTTGTCACTCTCCACCCCGCTACAACGCTCCAGTTGACCCGAAAGCTCGCGGCCTCGGCACCGCGGTCCTCGAGCTTCCGAAACAAGTCGTCTTGCATCCCGGCTATCTTAATGATGGTGGCGAAGTCGTGCGTCCGGCACTCGTCGACCCGCTTCGCGCTCTCATCGAACACCCAGCCCGTGAGCACCATCCGCTTCAGCAGGCACGCCTTGAGGGCGCATTCGACGGCGTAGCCGGCGACGTAGTAGGCGAACGCCCACCGGCCGCCGGCCATCAGCGCATCGGCGTCCCGCAGGCGCTCCTCGGTCATGCGTTGCAGCTCGGCGTGATTCAAACCGCGGTCTCCCCGGCCGTCGTCCCAACCGAATCATCCCGGACGGCGCCGGTCTCCCCTACATCCATCATTTCGGCTCCACCCCCTGGCGGCAACCCAGGAAAGTCAACGGCTCTCGACCAGCAGGCCGAGGATCGTCTGGGCGTAGACGCGGTGGCCGTAGTCGTTGGGGTGGTTGACGCCGTTGCCGGTCAGGTCGTGAAGCCGCTTGCGCTCCAGCAGCCGACGCCAGACGGCGGTCAGGTCGGCGAGGACGACGCCGGGGCCTTCCAGCGCCTTGAGCGCGTCGCGGTAGGCGGGGAACATGGCGTCGGGCGTCGCGAACCAGTCGGGGTTGCCGGTCATGGTCGCGACCAGGACGACCTCGGTCGCGGCGTCCGCCCGCTTGATCCGGTCGAGCATCCCCTTGATCACCCCCTGGAACGCCTCGGGATTGCGGCCGTTGACGTCGTTCATGCCGTAGGCGATCACGATCAGGTCGGGCTTGAGCCTCAGCGCCTTGTCCAGGTCCTCCGCCCCCCGGGCCGCCGACCATCCCGCGACCGCCAGGTTGTGCAGCGCGACCTTCGACCCGTACGACCGCTCCAACTGCATCGCGACGAGTTCCGGGTACGCCGGCTGGAACGGCGGGGTCCTGGTGAACTTCGACGCGTTGTAGCCTTCGGAGATGCTGTCGCCGCTGACCACCAGCGTGATCGGCTCCTTGGCCCTGAGCTTCGCCAACGTGCGCGGCAGACGGTCGCCGGCGAACGCCGGGCGGTAGGCGTCCCACTTCGACGCCCGAGGCGCGTAGCTCACCTCGACCTGATGGTCGTGGAAGAAGTGGCCGTTGTCGAACAACACGCTCGTCTCCGGATCGCCGGCCTTGTGGCCGATGCTGATCGGCGATCCCTTGGGCCGGAACAGGTCCGTCTCGGACAGGAACGGAATCCGCGAGTCCGCCGTCAACTCCAGGCCCGACCCGTCCTCAAGCGGCCGGAAGTCGCGCCCGGCCTCGAACGTCGTCCGGCCGTCGGCGCCGCGGACGGCCGTCAGCTTGTCGACGTCGTACAGCAGCCTGGCCCGGGGGGCGCCCTCCTTCCCCTTCATGAACAGCACGCTCTCGCCGAGGACCTCGCCCTCGTCCCACGGCCCCCTGAGCAGCTTCGCCGAGTCGATCGGCTCGGCGGCCGACAGCTCCAGGGCGTCGGGCGGGGTCCGCTTCTCGGCTTCGGCCCTGGCGAGCGTCATCGTCTCCTTGAGCTTGGCGCCGGTGTTGGCCACGTCGCCGCCGGTGGCCAGGACGAACCGATCCCCCTCGACGTGGGCGTTGATGTTGAGAACGGGGTTGGCGTCGGCGGAGAACCGGGCCTTGACCACCGGCTCGGCCGCGCCGGCGACGGTCCTGATCCAAGCGCCGCCGAACTCGGCCTGACGGGCGTGGGTGGTCGAGACCTTGTCGCGCTTGAAGTCCTCGATGAACGCGTAATAGCCCCCGAGGTCGGCCCCCCCGGTGACCGTCGAGAACGTCACCAGCCGCTTCCACTGCTGGGTTTCGGGGACGAAGAACCAGCCCGTGTACGCGGTGCGGTCGCCGTCGATCCGCGCGCTGACCATCAGTCGATAGGTCTCGCCGACCTTCCAATCGTAGTCGAAGAACGACTGCCCGCCGGTCCCCTCGCCGCCGAACCGGCCGACGCGGACCTGCTCGTCCTTGTAGAGGAGCTTGGTGCGCCGGTCTTCCTCCACCGCCTTGGGATCGTTCTGGTTGGAGTCCCAGACCGAGAAGATCAGGAGCTTGCGGCCGTTTCCCAGCTCTTGCAGGCCGAAATACCCCTTGTTCCAGCCGCAGACCATGAAGTACGTGCCGACGGCCGACTTGCGGATCGTGACCTCGTTGTAGAAGGCCGTCCCCTTCGCCCCCGGATACACCAGATGCACCGACCGGCAGGCGATCCCCTTGAGCCGCTCGTCCCCGCGCGCGACCCAGCCCAACGCCGGCACGATCAGCACGCCAAGAACGCCGAGAAGCACGCGACCGCGACGGTGTCGAAACATCAACGGAATCTCCCTGATCGGTTCCCAGAACGCGATGACCAACCGGTCTCGTCCGCACGATCAGAACGGCCCCGCCCCTCCCTGTCAACGATCGAAGCAAGCCGCCCGACCGGAAAAATCGTCACTTGCGACGACTCTTCTTTTCAGCAAACCGGGGCTTCGTCATGCATACTGAGGATGGTGAATTCCGCCTCGACGCTCTTTCTCAATCCGGCCCGCAGCATCCGCCCCAGCCGGAGTCCACCCGGAAAACGGCGCGAACGAACCCATTCCCGCCCCGCGCCAGTTCGATATGCAACGGCTGTTCTTCGCGCGATCAAACCCAATCGCCAGCGCCGCCGGGGAAGGCACTGGAAGCGATCAGGCTTTCCACCCGACCGCTTTCCGGCCGATCGAACCCAATCGTCATAAATCGACCAAGTTCTTGTAGTACAAGGTTTTACAACGAATCAGCGCCGGCTCGCGACCCGACGAACAAACCCAATCGCCCGTGCCGGCCGGGGTCGTCCGAGAGTCCGATCAACGGATTGAACGCGCCTGGTTTCCGCGCGACCGAACCCAATCGCCGCGCGACGAACAAGCCCGGCGGCGACAGCGTCGGCGCTTACTTCGCCTTCCTACGATGGGCGCGGGTCCAGGGCGACGCCATATACGACCGCCATGGTTTCGTATCCACCGTCAGAAGGGTCGCGGCCCAGGGGGCTTCCCTGGCCGACGATTCCGCCCGGATCATCCCCATCACGCCGTATTTCTCTCCCTCGCACCAGATCCGCATCGAGTGAGCTTCGGATTCGATCGGTTGGGACGAGTCGGGCAGCGACGTGCTCCATTCATTGAGGCGTCGCCAGCCGTTGCGTTCGGAAACGCGATCCAGGGACTCGTCCCTCCAGCCGATGTCGTGCAGGCCGGTGGTTTGGAGGGCGGCTTGTGATTCCGCCCAATCGAGCGGCTCGACCCGGCCGTCATGAAGCTTCCGAAGCAATCCCTCCGGATAATCGACCACGTAGAAGGCGTCAGCAATTCGGATGATCGGGGCGATGTTCATGTTGAACGTGGTGAAATCGTCGGACTTCAGCACGGTCGTCCTCGCCGCGCCGTCGGGCGCGACTTCGATTTGCAGCAGGCGGGAAGGCTGGGCGACGACCGGCGGCGATCGGACAAGCCCCGGCCTTCGGGTCGCCAACTCGACCTCGACGAACAGGATGACGGAATCAGGCCCCTCAAACGCCTGGAGGTTGCCGATCCGATGCCAGTACGTGTTAGGCAGTCCAAGCCCCGCACAGACGACAGCCTGAACGATCCAAGCGATGAAAGCCGTCATCAAGCAGCCCGGGCGGCACCCCTTTCCGCCGGGCGTCGGCGACGGGTCCTGAATCGCATCCGAGTTCGACATCCGCGCCTCCCAGGTTCCAGAGGACGACTGGCATGGACTGTATTGATCATAAGGGAAACACCGCGAAGAAGGCGCCGGCCGGCGAATGGGTCTCTGAATTCCAACGGATTGACAGCCTAAGAAATCCAAAGGATAGTTGAATCAAGGGGACGCGAATGGAACGGCGGGATCGGGGCGGGTTCGCCGGGGTTCGAGTCACCGATTCCGCGTCGGCGTCGTAGATTGAAAAGAGGGCGAGGCGTTCGCGGTTTCCCATCTCGCATTTCTGGTCGCGTCAGCTCGGAGGGAACGGTTACATGCGGCTGCAATTAGGTGCCCGTCGGGTCGGGGCGTTGGGCGGCTCCTGGCTCGTGTTTTCGATGACGACGACCGTGCTGATCTGGCTGTCGTGGGGACAGGCCGCGCGGCTCTCGGCCCAGGAGGCCAAGCCGGCCGACGCCCCCGCCGCGGCGGCCCCGGAAGCCCCGGCCCCGGCGGCGGCCGACGCCCCCGCGGCGGACGAACCGGCGAAGGCCGAGGCGCCCCCCGCCAGCCCCGGGGCCGAGGGGACGACCCCCGCCGCCCCCGAGAACATGCTTCAGTGGGCGATCCGGGCGTCGGGGCCCATCGGCGTGCTCCTCGTCTTCCTGTCGGTCTATTTCACGGCGCTGGTGATCCGCCTGTTCATGGAATACCGGGTCAGCGAGGCCGTCCCGGCGCCCCTGGTCGAGAAGCTGGAAGCGGCGATCCGCGACAAGAAGTTCCAGGAGGCCTACGACGCCTGCCGCGACAGCGACTCGTTTTTGGCCCGCCTGGTCCGGGCCGGGATCGCCAACCTGCCCAACGGCCGGAACGAGGCCAAGGAGGCGATCGCGGCGGCCTCCGACGAGATCACGACCGAGCTCGAAATGAAGATCAGCTACCTGGCGACCATCGGCACCCTGGGCCCGATGATCGGGCTGGTGGGCACCGTCTGGGGGATGATCCGCAGCTTCCAGGAGATCGCCACCGCCGCCGGCAGCCAACCCCGGCCCGACAAGGTGGCCGAGGGCATCTCGACCGCCCTGTTCATCACCCTTGAAGGCATCACGCTCGCCGTGCCGGCGATCTTCTTCTTCGCCTTCTTCCGCAACCGTCTCGCTCAGATGAAGATCGAAGCCAACCGCGTCGCCGAGCGCACCATCAACTCGATGGTGACGGCCGCCAAGACCAGCAAGCCGGCCTGACCGCCGCCGGGAGGGAGACGCGACGATGAGCGGATCCGTTGTGCCGAAAGAATCGGCCGAACCGAATTTGACCCCCCTGTTGGACATCGTATTCCAGTTGATCACGTTCTTCATGCTCGTGATCAACTTCGCCAGCGACAACTACGACCAGCGCGTCCACCTGCCCGACGCCGGCTCCGCCCGGCCGGTCGAAGACGTCGACCGGGTGATGGAGGACCGCCTGGTCCTGAACATCGACCACAACGGCAACCTGCTCACCGGCAACGACGTGCATCCGTACAACGAGGCGGTCAAGGAGATCAAGCACCAGGCCGCGCTGGTGAAGCTCAACCTCAAGGTCTCGGGGGTGAAGCTCGACGTCGCGGCCAACGGCCTGCCGACCACGATCATCCTCCGGGCCGACAAGGACGTCGTGTTCTCATCGATCCTGAGCCTGATCAAGGCGTGCCAGAACGAGGGGTTCCGCAAGTTCGCGCTCAAGGCGATGATGCGGGGCTGATCGTCGGGCCCGTTCCCCGTTCCCAACCCCGCCCAGGTCCACGCATAAGCTTGCTTGAGGGAGACGCCCCCAGTGAATCGGCGACGTCGCAAGTCCGAAGGGGAAGAGGGGCCGCAGGTGCCGGTCGCCCCGATGCTCGACATGGCGTTCCAGCTTCTGACGTTCTTCGTCCTGACCTACCGCGCCGCGCCGGTCGAGGGGCAGTTCGTGATGAACCTGCTCCCCCCCCAGCCGGCGACCTCGATGGCCGCCGCGGCCGCCGACGCCTCGCCGTCCGACGACCTGCCGGTAAGCCTGCGGACCCTCCCCACGACGCTGAAGGCCGCGGGCGACGGCAGCCTGGCGCGGGTGATGATCAACGACACCGAGATCCCCAACGAGCGGCTGGCCCTCGAAAAGGAGCTCGACCATTACCTCCTCGACCCCGACGTCCCGTTCGACCAGACCCTGATCAAGGTCGACCCCAACCTCCGCTATTCCGAGTTGATGACGGTCATCGACGCGTTCACCAACGCCTTCCTCAAGGCGAAGAAGGAGCCCAAGTTGAGCTTCGACGAGCTTGGGCCGGACGAAGGATGACCCCGCGATGGAACGGACCAATCCCTTCTTCCGAGGTTCCGAACTGCCTCGCCTGGCGCTGCTCGCGGCGGTCACGCTCGCGGGTTGGGCCGCGGTCTGGCATTTCGCCAGCCAGAAGCCGCGGCCCGCGCCCGAGCCCCCCTTGCGGGTGGAGGCGAACCCCGCACCGATCGAGCCCGACCGGTCGATGGAGTTCGAGACCGTAACCGACCGCACGCCGATGTCGTTCCGCGACAACGCGGCCTACGCCATGCTGCTCGAACGGGCCCGAAGTCGGACCCCCGCCGAACTCGCCCGGGAGAGCCGCCGCGACGTGTTTTTGACCCACCTCTGGGAACGTCCCGAACTCTACCGGGGGGCGCCCGTCCACATCCTCGGCACGGCGCTTCGGATCGTCCGGTTCGAGTCCAAGCTGAGCAAGACCGGCTGGCTGTACGAAGCCTGGATCGTCACCCCGGACGCCCGCAAATATCCTTACAACTGCGTCTTTGAAGAAGCCCCCGAGGGGCTGCCCATCGGCGTCGACGTCGCCGAGCGGGTGGTGTTCAACGGCTACTTCCTGAAGATCATGAAGTACCAGGCCGGCGACGCCCCCCGAGGCGCCCCGGTGCTGGTGGGCAAGCTCGGCTGGGAGCCCCGGGCCGCCGACGAGCCCGTCAAGGAGTCGAACCGCGTCCTCTTCTGGTCGATGGTCGCCATCGGCCTGATGTTCCTGGTCTCGCTGTTCCGCTGGGTGTTCCAACTCTTCCAGTTCCTCCAGCACCCCCGCCGCCACGAGGGCGCGTCCGAGACCTTCCGCACCGAAATCCCCCCCGCCGACCTTCAAGCGTGGGTCGAATCCCAGGGGGCCGAGGAGGATTCGCACGAGGAACTGGAAGGACGATAACCCGTCGATTCGGGGAGGGCGAAGCGTCTACTCAGGTGGTTCGGAGGCGGGGACGAGGACGTTGCGGGAGCGGAGGACGCCGACGAGGCCGTCGAATTTCCAGCGGCCCTGCTCTTTGACAAGTTGGTAGACGGGACCGATCCGGTTGCTGGGGCAGAGCCAGACGGCGGGGCCCTCGCGCCACGCCTGGAAGTTCTTGTTGATGTAGCGGGGGAGGCCCACGACGCCCCCCTCGCGGGCCGTCTCAAGCGTGTGCGCGGCGAGGTATCGGGCGGAGAAATACGGCCGCGCGGCTTCCAGGCGGTCGGCGGTCGAGAGGTCCGGGCGGTTGGCCACGGTGACCAGCTCGGAATAGGCCCGCACCGCCTCGCGGACCGGCCGGGTGGCGACGACCTCGTAGGCCAGCACCGCCGCGACGATCGCGACGCACGTCGCGGCGGCCACGATGTTCCGGGTCTGTTGAGTCATGTTCTCATCATTATACGAGTTTCTAAGTTTTCTTGATGCGGTTGGTGAGGTCTTCGCGAAGGCGGTCGACGACCGAGTCGGCCTTGGCCTGGGCCAAAAGCTGTTGGATGACCGTTTTGACCCCCTTGGGCCCCCACTGGCAGCCCTGGCGGAGGTACGTCCCGGCGCCCTGGCCGAGGACGTACGAGGTCGACGCCGCGGCGGCGGCCTGGGTCAGGCCGACGGCGCCGTAGCCGATCGCCGCAAGGGGGCCGGCGAGCCCGCCGGTCATGATCGTCAGCCCCGCCAGCGAGGCCCGGACCCCGCTGCCGACCAGCCGGGTGGCCACCTGCACCAGGCCCAACGCCCCCAGGGCGAACATCATGTCGCGGACCAGCCGGACCGCCGCCGGGCGGCTCAACGGGATGCCGTAGACCTTGCTCAGGGCCAGGATCATCCCCACGTCCACCGCCAGCCCGCCGGCCAGGTCGGCGACGGGGATCGGGTTGAGGGCCACGGCGGCCCCCTTGGCCAGCGCGTAGTTCCAGATCAGCCGGTCGGCCGCCTCGTCGCGGATGCGGACCTTGCGGGCGAGGATCTCGGCGTGCAGGTCGCCGGCCAAAAGCAGCGTGTTGAGCGCCACCAGGGCCTTTCCCTCGCGTTCCAGGACGTCCAGAATCCGCAGCTTGAGCGGCTCGATCACCGGCTCGGGACGTTCCCAGACGGTCTTGATCGAGCCGTCGGGGAGTCGGACCTTGACCGGGACCGGGTCGGGACGCGCGGCGCAAAGCACGACGTCCTCGGGGCGGATCAGCCCCTTGACCCGGTCGTCTTCGAGCTTGGCGTGGATCGCGCGGCGGTCGGCGTCGGGGTAGCGGTCGATCTGGTTGAAGACCAGGATGATCGGCTTCTGAAGCCGTCTCAGTTCGGCCAGGGCGTCGATCTCGCCGCGCTGCATGTCGCCTGAGACCACGAACAGGACGACGTCGGCGCGGCGGG
>CALCIC010000384.1 GCA_937907405.1 uncultured Isosphaeraceae bacterium
GGAGTGCTCTCCGGCGGTCGCGACCCCGGCCGCTGGGGGCTTAACAGTCTGACCATCTTCGACGTCAACCTGGACTTCGAGACGTTGCTCGGCGTCAAGGGAAGCTCGTTCGGCACTCAGTTCCTTCAATTCACCGGACAGAAGACGAACAGCCTGGCCGGCGCGTTCCCCGGCTTCGACTCGCTCGAAGTCACCGCGCCCCTGACGCGGCAGGAGTTGTATCAGCTCTGGTATCGTCAGGAGCTTTTCGACGGCAAGCTGGTCTTCCGGATCGGCAAGTCGGTGCCGACGTTCGACTTCAACAACGTGGTCCGGCCGGTGCCGGTCAGCGACCCCTCGGCGGCGATCCCGGCGGTCACGGGGTTGATCTTCACCCCCGTCTTCGTCAACCCGACGATGCTCGGCGTAATCCCCGGCTATTACAACTCGGCGACCGGAATCACGACGACCTTCGCGCCGACGAAGTCGCTCTATCTCAATTACGGCTTCTACGACGGCAACCTCGCCAACCGCCGCCAGACCGGTCTGGAGGGTCCGCGCTTCAACGGCTACTACTTCCACATCGGCGAGGTCGGGTATGCGTATCGATTCGGGCCGCAGAAGAAGCCCGGCAATTTCGGCGTCGGCGTCTGGGGACAAACCGGGAAGCTGGCGACGTTCGACGGCGGAACGGACGACGGCGCGAACGGCGTCTACCTGTTCGGCTCCCAGCGGCTCTGGTTCCGTCGTCCGGGGCTCGACAGCAGCGGGATCAGCGGCTTCTACCAGTTCGGCGCCAACGACTCCAACGCGCTGCTCGCCCGCCAGTACTTCGGCGGCGGCTTCACGGCCTTCGGCCTCGTGCCCGGCCGGCCCGACGACTCGTTCGGCTGCGGCATGGCGTGGACGTGGTTGAACCAGGGCCATCTCGCTGGCCACGTCTTCTTCCCCGATACTCCAGAAGGGTCGGTACAGCAGCTCGCCCCCAGCCAGTTGATGTTCCAGGCGTACTATCAGGCGAAGGTGGTCAACGGCGTCTTCGCCCAGACCGCCCTCACCGACATCCCCACCCCGGGCCAGCGCGCGAGCTTGCCGAATGCGTTGGCGATCAGCTTCCGGATCATCGCCCTGTTTTGACAGCCCCGCTTCGAGGGCCGGCGTTCACTTGAGCGGAGCGATATAAGCCTGGATCAGGGCTTCCCCCTTGGGCCGCTCGATGGAGAAAATCTTGTTCGCGCCCACCGATCGAATCGAATACGTCGAGTGCTGGAGCCCGCCGTGTTCGGTCAAGGCGCCCTTCGACGGGTTGTGGGCGGACGACTCGACGACCACGCAGTCGCGCGCGGGTTTGCCGTCGGCCCCGGTCGTCAGCGGCGCGATCGAATGGATGACCGTGATATGGCCGTAGTCGGAGAAGACCATGACGTCGTCGGCCTGGACGTCCTCGATCCGCGTCCGCAGGTCGGACTTGGGGGCGAAGCTGGGGATGACGTCGCCCGGCTTCCTGGTCCGACCGGTGGCGAGCGCGTAATTGCCGACGAACCCGTTGCAGTCCAGGCCGATGTACTTGTCGCAGTAGCCGCGGACCGCCGCGGCCTGGTCGGCGATCGCCTTGTCGTAGAGCTTGTAGCGCGCGACGAGATGGAGGACGGCGGCGATCTCCTCGGGAGAGCCCTTGCCCGAGTGAACGCTCATCAGGGACGGTTTGAGCCGGCGGAGGACCTCGGCGTTCTTGAGGTGGACCGCCACGCCGAACGCCTGCCGCAGCGCTTCGATCCGCGGCACGTCCGCCCCGGGCCGAGCGGCGGCGGCCGCCGCCTTCTGCTCCCCCTGGACCTCGTCGTTCACCTTCCCGAGAACCTGATCCTTGTGCTTCAACGCCTCCTTGTTGCCCCAGAACGCGTTGGTTTTGTATTTCTCGTCGTTGTTCTGATAGCGATGGACGTCGACCGTCGTCGTCCCGAGGGCGTCCAGAGAGACGACCAGCTCGTGGTAACGCTTCTCGTATTGCAACGGATTCATCGCATCATCCTCCCAAACGGCCGGTTTTGATTGGAGCCGCCAGGAGCATCATAGACGAATCCCGCCTGTCTCGCGCGAGAAGAAATGGAAGACTCGCACGGGACGATTGCACACAGGCCGAGCCTCGCCCTGGCGCGAACACGAATCCGCATGCAATCCAAAAGCGAATCGCGCCAAGCATTGTCCCTCGCGGCAGGCCGAGGTCGGTGCGGCGGCGTTCGAAACGACCCGATCCGCGCCGACTTTCGGCGCTGATCGGGTTCGAGGTCCGCACTTCCTGGTCCGACCGACGGCGACGCTCAGTAGTCGACCTTGTCCTTTCGGTTGTGATACTCCTTCCAGACCTCGACGGCTTCGGGGCGGAGGAGGTTCTGCTCGGAGATCGAGCGGTCCTTGGTGGGCTTGGCGAACTGCTCGTAGATGAAGTCGTCGTCGAAGTTGCCGTACTTCTTGGAATCGGCCACCACCGCGCCGTAGAAGACGCCGTCGAGGCCCGCCCAGTAAACCGTCGCCAGGCACATCGGGCAGGGTTCGGAGGAAGTGTAGAGCACGCAGCCTTCGAGCTTCGGCGACTTCAACAGGGCGCAGGCCTGGCGGATCGCGTGCATCTCGGCGTGCCAGGTGGGGTCGTTCTGGGCGACGACGTGGTTCATGCCGTCGGCGATCACCTTGCCGTCCTTGTCGACGATCACGGCCCCGAAGGCGCCCCCCGTCTTGTATTCGACGCCGGCCTTGCGAGAGTTGGCGATGGCCCGCTTCATGAACTCCTCATGCTTCGCCTTGGGGAATCGCGCGTAGATCTGCTCCGGCGAGATCTTCTCCTTCTCGCTGGCGACCTGAACGAACGCCATGGCCCTTCTGGCCGGGGCGGCCTGGAACAACAGGAATCCCCCGGCGATCAAGGCGCCGAGCAGGGCGGCGCCGATCGTGACGCGGCCGGCTCGCGCATCGAGCCCGAAACGAGTTGCCTTCATGATGCGACCTCGACTGAGAGTGAAACGGGACTCACAACTACAAAAGCCTAATGAGCGGCGGTGCGGCGCGCGCGTCCTTCCATCCCAACGAACGGACCGCGGGCGTCCCGCCGAGGGGCGGCGGATCGTTCCGGCGCCGCACCCTCCAGGGTAGGATGGGGATCGGGCCGCCGTCGCATCCATCGAGAACGTAGGACATGGCTCCGCGTTCGTCTTCTCGTTTTTTAAGGATCATCCCGTGCCAGGATCGCGAGTCGTCGAGTTGGACGCACTGAGGCCTCGACTTGAGCAGGTGGTCGAATTCGCCGCGCGGCAGGTCCGCTCGACGATCGAGCGGCTGCCGGACTTCTTTCCGATCTATACGGTCGACGGCCGGTGGAGCCATCAGGGGGAGCTTTGGACCGACTGGTGCGGCGGCTTTCACGCGGGGATGATGTGGATCCAGGCCGAGCTCACCGGCGACCCCTGGTGGCGCGCCCGGGCCGAGCATTACTCGAAGCTGCTGGAGCATCGCCAGTTCGACCGCGACGTCCACGATCTCGGCTTCATCTTCCTGAACACCTACCTCCCCTGGCATCGCGCGACGGGGGACGAACGGCTTCGTCACGTGTTGATTCAGGCCGGGCGGACGCTGGCTCTGCGGTTCAATCCCAAGGGGCGTTACCTGCGCTCGTTCGTCGCGCCCGAGAGCCTGTTCATCGACGTCATGATGAACGTGCCGATCATCTACTACGCGGCCCGCGAGACCGGCGACCCGGCGCTTCGAGAAATCGCCGACGCGCATTGTCGGACGACCGAGCGCGTGCTCGTCCGACCCGACGGCTCGACGGCCCACGAGGGGATCTTCGATCTCGACACCGGCGCGTTCCTTCGCGAGTCGACCCATCAGGGCCTGCGCGCCGATTCGGCCTGGACGCGGGGCCTGGCCTGGTCGCTCTACGGCTACACGACGGTCTATTCCTACACCGGCGACCCGGCCGATCTGGCGATCGCGCGACGGAACGCCGACTACTACCTCGCCCGATGCCCGGCGAGCCTCGTCCCCCCCTGGGATTTCGACGTCCCCGACGGCCCCGAGCGGATCGACGACAGCTCGGCGGGCGCGATCGCCGCGTCGGGCCTCTGGGACCTCGCCCTCGCCTGCGAGCCCGGCGACCCGACCATCGCCGCTCGATATCGAAACGCCTCGCTCACGATCCTCGACAGCCTCTGTTCCGACGCCTACACAGCCTGGAACGACCCGGACTGGGAAGGGGTGCTCAAGCACGGAGTCTACCACTACCACAAGAAGCTCGGCGTCGATGAATCAGTCATGTGGGGGGAGTTCTTCTTCCTGGAGGCCGTCGCCAAGGCGCTCCGGGCCGATTGATCGGCGACCGTCTCGGCCCGGGCGGTTCGATCCTCGTCCAGCAGTCGCCATTTCCGTTCGCCGTGACCTATGTTTAGTGAGCAAGGCCGCGCGCGAGCGCGGCGCACAATGGGAGGTTCTGGGGAAGGTCGTCGATGGTCGACCGTGGCGAGGATTGGCGATCGGCCGCGCGGGGCGAGTTGTTGGGGCTTCGAAGTCGCCCGCGGGGCTGGGGATACCGGAAGGGGGCGTCGCCGGCCGTCGAGCCGACCTGCCTGGCCTGCCTCGGGTTGCTGGCGACCCGACGGCCCGCGGGCCCTGAATCGAGAGACGAGGCGGCGGCGATCGTCGCGGACGCGGCCGACTGGCTGGCGGACGTCCAACGCCCGGACGGATCGCTGGGAGCCGCCGGGGCGAGTTCGGGCCCCGGCTGGCCTACCCCCCTGGGCCTGCTGCTCTGGCGGGCGTGCGGCGGACGCGAGGGCCCCCGACGCCGAGGGGTCGAATGGCTGCTCCGCGAACAGGGTGAATCCTGGACGTCCACGACCCACGCCTCCCCCGTTCTCGGGCATGATCCGAGGATCGTCGGCTGGCCCTGGGTGGACGGCACGCATTCGTGGCTGGAGCCCACGGCGACCGCCGTCCTGGCGCTGCGGGCCGCCGGCCTGGGCGCGCACCCGCGTTGCGTTGAAGGGCTCCGTCTGATCCTCGACCGCGCGATCGAAGCCGGAGGATGGAACTACGGCAACAAGTCGGCGTTCGGGAACGCCCTGCGGCCTCAGCCGGCGCCCACCGGACTGGCGCTGCTGGCCCTGGCCCGCCAGAATGCGCGGACCGCGATCGTCGACCGCGCGATTCGCTATCTGCAAGAGGTCCTGCCGGGAATTCGCGCGTGTTCGTCGCTGGGCTGGGGACTGCTCGGGCTCCGGGCCTGGGACTCCGCCCCGGCCGAGGCTGACCGCTGGCTGGCCGAGGCGTTCCAGCATGCGTCGGGGCGCCCCGACGCGGCGCCCAAGCTCGCCCTTCTGTTGCTAGCCGGAGGTGATCATGGAACCGACCTGTTCGAGTGACGCCGGCGCGCCCGAAACCAACGTGAAGAGGCGTCGATTCCTGGTCGGCGCGGGGGCGGTCGCGGCGGCCGGGCTTGGGCTGAAATCGTTTCGGACGTTCGATGAGTCCGCCCGCCGGGCCGAGGTCTTCATCGCCAAGGCCGACTCGTACGACGCGAACCTGGAGGAACCGATCCGCGCGGGGCTGTCGGCACTGGGCTTCGGCCCGTCGCGGGTCGCGGGCAAGTCGGTGTTGCTCAAGCCGAACCTCGTCGAGCCGACGCGCGAGGCGCCGCACGTCAACACGCATCCCGCGCTGATCCGCGCGGCGGCGGCGGTGTTTCGCGGCTGGCGGGCGCGCGAGGTCTTCGTCGCCGAGGGGCAGGGACACTGCCGCGATTCCGAACTGGTCCTTGAGCAGTCGGGCCTGGAACCGGTGCTCGACGAGGAACGGCTTGAATTCGTGGACCTCAACCACGACGACGTGTTCTTCGTCGCCAACACCCTGCGATTCACGAATATGGAACGACTCGGCCTCCCCTCGATGCTCCGTCGGGCCGATCTGATCGTCTCGATGCCCAAGATGAAGACGCACCACTGGGCCGGGGTGACGCTGGCGATGAAGAACCTGTTCGGCGTGATGCCGGGCGTCTATTACGGCTGGCCCAAGAACGTGCTGCACTTCGCGGGCATCCCCGGCTCGATCCTCGACGTGAACGCGGCGGTCCGGCCGCATCTGGCGATCGTCGACGGGATCGTCGGCATGGAGGGAGACGGCCCGATCATGGGGACCCCGCGCCACGCCGGGCTGCTGGTCATGGGGACGAACCTGCCGGCCGTCGACGCCACTTCCGCCCGGCTGATGGGCATCGATCCCTGGCGCGTGTCGTACCTCGCCGCCGCCTCGGGCCGACTCGGACCGATCGCCGAGCGACACATCGTCCAGCGCGGCGAGCCCGTCCAGCCGCTCGTCCAGAACTTCCAGCTCCTCGACCATCCCAGCCTGGCGGGCCTCAGGATTTGATCGCCAGCCCAACGATCCCCGGCGCGAAGCAAGCTTCGCAATGGAACGTTTGGGACGGATCGGAGGTCGGCGACCGAACAACGCACCAATGCGCGTACGATTCCTACTTGACTTTCATATTTTTTTTCTTGACAGATGCAGGATGGAGGCGATATTTTCGCGACAGTCTAGGGTTTGCTTTGCATTCGAAATCGCGCGTTCGCTCGTCTGGCAAGCATCCATCATAAGGTGCACTCAACTGCCATTCCGTGACCGATACTGATCGTATCATCGGCTGACTCTCAGAGGAGGTCGAACATGAAGACCCCGTCGAATGCCGACGAACTTCATGACGGCGCGAGCTTGCCGACGACTCATTTCCTTCTTCTACCATGCCTAGTCGCCTGCATCGCGACCTTCTGCGTCATCGTTGTAACACGCGAATTCTTACGCGTTCAACTCGACTTGGACGGACATGTCAGCGTAGCTGAGGCGAAGATATCGCGAGTCAGGCAAAGCAAGCCCATGGCGACATCGTGGTATACGGCCGCTCATGGAGGTGAGCAGACGCGAACTAGGGCTCAGA
>CALCIC010000385.1 GCA_937907405.1 uncultured Isosphaeraceae bacterium
GACGATCCATAAATGCATCGCCCGTCGGCGCGCGCTTCAGCCGGATGAACCGGATTTGTTATAGTACTCCGAGGTACGCATCCGACCGGATGGGGAGGGCTGTCGCATGGGACGTTGCGCGAGTTGCGGTAAAAACCTCAGTCCAGCCGAGATGAGCCAGCCGTGCCCAGATTGCAGAAGCTTGGATCGGGAGGTCTCGGGCGCCGATCAGTTCGGGGTGATCGACTTGGCGAAGGTAACCGAAACACTGGCCCGAATGCATTATGAGATCGAACCCGGGTTGGTTCGCATCTTCCGGCTCAAGGTCGGCGCGGCGGGCGACACCGGCGGCGATGCGTGCATCCGCCTGCTTGAGGTTAGTGAAGACACGCCCGAGTCGGGCGTCATGCCGCTGCACTTCAGCCCCCTCCCGGCCAGCGGCGTCCCCCTTCCCTCGGTCATCATCGAGGTCTCTCCGGCGGAGTTCGAAAGAATTCGATCGAACGACCTGAAGTTGCCGGACGGCTGGACGATCGGCGAGGCGTTCGCCAGGCCGACATCGGTCGAGAGCCTTTGATGGCTGACTCTCAAACCTGGGCCGAGGAATTCGGCCGACAGGCCGCCGCCGACTTTAAGACCTTCGAGGAGTTGCGGACGCGGGACGTGCCGGAATGCCCAGGATGCACTTCCTGCAAATGGCCTGTGAGAAGCTGGCCAAGGCCCACCTATGCGGAGTGAATGCGCCGTTGGAGAACGTGCAGACCAGCCATGCTTACGTGGCGAGTACGTTGCCGGTGGTGCTCAGGCAGCAGGCTCTATCCCTGAACTTCTCGGGACGCGCCGCCAAAACCGCACTCGCGGAGGCGAAACATCTCGCCAGAGAAATCGAACTGCTCTCGCCCTCCGTCAATGCCGGTGGCAAGCGGCCGGACAACTGCGAGTATCCGTGGGAAGATGAGAATGGAGTCCTGCGTTCACCTCTGGAATGGGCCTTCAATCCCTCGCGTCTCCTTCTCGCCAGGTCGGGACGCAGCATGCTGAAACTGCTACGCGGGGCTGTCGAGAACTGGCAGAAGTAAAACGATGCAGCCAGACTACAAGAACGTCTGGCGGTCGGATGGAAAGGAACAACCCGCCTCCATGCGGGTCGGAGATGCTTCCATCAACGGATCAATAGACCGGCGCGGCGGTCGGGCGGCTGGGGGTGCGGACTTTCCAGGCGGTGGGGACGGGGCGGGCGCTGCGAGTCGGGCGGGCCTGGGGCTCTTCATGCTGGACGGCGCGGTCGGGGGAGGCCGTCATCGATTCGAACGGGAAGTGCTTGCCGGGGCAGACGGTGGGGGTGGCGGCGAGGTGGGCGTGGGTCTCGACGCGGTCGTCGGCGATCTCGTACTTCTTGCTCAGGTAGGCGATCAACGAACGAGCGGCGGCGACCTGGCGGTCGGTCGGAGGCGCGTTGTTGAAGTCGCCGATGAAGCAGATGCCGATGCCGTACTCGTCGACCTGGGAATTGCGGGCGTTGCGGCAGTGGACGCCGTGCTTCTGGTTGACCCACCGCTGGGAGACCTCGATCTGGCCGTCGCCGCTGCCGGTGCCGTTGCCGATCACGAAGTGGTAGCCGCAGCCGTCGAAGCCCAGCACCTTGCGATGCTCGGCGTCGATCGTGTCATAGCTGCCGGTCGCCGTCGCGCTGTGGTGCAAAACGACGTACTGCCAGGGCCGATCCGCCTTGCCGGGGAAGAACAACTCGTCGCCGCCGTTCTCGCCGAAGAACGATTTGAGCGTGTCCTGAGCACTCGTCCGCCGGACCACGCCGGTCGCCGAGGTCGACCGCAGGCCGCCGTCGACCTTGGTCCTGTACAGATTCGACGACGAGGTGGAAGGCGACGTCGTGCTCGCGGGTTCCGGCCCTTGCAGCAGCGGCGAGGTCTTGGTCTTGGAGTCGTACGGCGGCTTGAGGCTGCGCGACCGGCTCGCCGGCGCGGCGGACGGCAGCTCGTCGAGGTCCGGGTCGCCGATGGTCGCCCTGGGGGGCGTCTCGGGCCGGCTGCTGCTTCGCGAGGTCGGCGTCCTGTCGATCAGCGGTTCGTCGAGCGGCGGGACGTCCGAGGGGATCGCCGAGCCCGGTTCGCTGATGACCGGCTCGCGGTCGAGCGACGAGCCGCCGCGGAGGATCGTCGAGCCGCGGTCCTCGACGACCGTCGCGCCGCCGGCGCCGCCGCAATTGGTGCAGGGCGCCGCCACGGCTCGCGGCGCGGAGAACACGGGACGAAGCGCCGAACGACGATGATTGCAGCCGGACGACGCCAGCAAGACGCCGGCGACCGCGGCGACGGTCCACACCTTGACGGCGCGCACCCCGATCGGGGCCGATTGGTTCAGGGCCATTTTCCTACTCCTTGCCAGATTGAACAGTCGCCCGACGTCCCGGGTCGAGCCCTCGACAGACCATGAATCGCAAGAGCGATGCCGAACGATCGGCCGAAGCATTCACGGCGAGGGTCCAATTTCCTGGCTTCGGCTCAAGTCTACACGCCGAATGGACGACGTGCGGGCGAGCCTCGTTTTTTTTCGTGATTTCCTCAAGTTTCAGCCGCCACGGACCGCGTTGGACCTTGTAAAAACTACAAACGCTTGTAATTCTAAGTATCCGTACACACGATCGACGTGAGATGAAGCGGGTTCGACGGCTCGGCGCGATCCGTCGCTGCGGCCTGGGCCGACTCGGACGGTCGCGCGCATTGAGAGTCCCGCCGGCCGGTGCAACATGAAATCCAGCTCGCGATACATTGCCTGGAGGCCGGGGGAGGCGCATCGCTCCCCAACCATTTGGATCGTTAGGAGCGCGCGATCCCATGACCGAGGCCGAAAGCCATTTCTGGGGCAGCCTGGAGTATCGCGTCTGCAGCGAGATCGCCGGCCTTTGCAGGAAGGCCCACCGCCGCTACTGGTGCGACGGCTTCATTCCCGACAACTATGCCCTCGACGACCTCGTCCCCCGTATTGAGGGCCGAGTCTGGATGGTAAACGGGCAGCGTGATGAGCTTTGGTCGTTCACCCTGCTTCTCGACCAGCCCGTCAGCTCGGCGGAGGAAGTGGACTGGGCGAGCCTGCTCCCGCCCGAGGGCGTGACGCGATGGCTGACCCTGGACCCGCGGAAGAAGCATCTCGTCGTCGAGCCGTCGGTCGCGATCCCCGACCTGCCGCCTCGTCCGCTCGAACGGTGATCGCCGGCGCGGGCGGCTCCGAATCTTGCAGCGAGGCGATCGCCCCCGGCGCATGCGGGCGCTCAACTGGCGGATCGGCGGTCGAAACGGTATGCTCGACCGATTCATCGAACCAACGGCCCCCGGTCGCGCGGCGGGCTTTTTTCATGACCGAACGGCGGTCGGCGGACGCGCCCGCGCTCCTGGATGCGGGGGCTCGCCGGGGCCGGAGAAATCGAACCCATGCCTGCGTACCACCCTCAGCGGATCGAGCCCAAGTGGCAAGCCTACTGGGAATCGAAAAAGACGTTCGCCACCCCCGACCTCGACCGCGATCGGCCCAAGCTCTACATTCTGGACATGTTCCCGTACCCCAGCGGCGCCGGCCTGCACGTCGGCCATCCCGAGGGCTACACCGCGACCGACGTCCTCTGCCGGTACAAGCGGATGCGCGGGTTCAACGTCCTGCACCCGATGGGCTGGGACGCCTTCGGACTCCCCGCCGAGCAGTACGCCGTCCAGACCAACACCCACCCGAGGGTCACCACGCAGGTCAACATCGACACCTTCCGCCGCCAGATCAAGGCGCTGGGATTCTCATACGATTGGGACCGCGAGGTCGACACCACCTCGCCCGACTACTACAGGTGGACCCAGTGGATTTTCCTGAAGATCCACGACACCTGGTACGACCCGGATTTCGTCTGGACCGATCCCCAGGGGAACGAGCGCAAGGGCAAGGGGCGGCCGATCTCCGAGCTGCCGATCCCCGAGGGGGTCGCCGACGCCGACGCAAACGCCTACCGCGACGGCAAGCGGCTGGCGTATCGGGCCGAGGTCCCGGTCAACTGGTGCCCCGCGCTGGGGACGGTGCTCGCCAACGAGGAGGTCGTCGACGGCAAGAGCGAGCGCGGCGGGCATCCGGTCGTCCGGATGCCGCTGACCCAGTGGATGCTTCGAATCACCGCCTACGGCGACCGTCTGATCGACGACATCGAGCACGTCGACTGGCCCAGGCCCATCAAGGACATGCAGCGCAACTGGGTCGGCCGCAGCGAGGGCGCCGAGTTGGATTTTCCGATCGCGACCGGCGCGCCCCCCGCCCCGTCGGGACGCTTTCCCGAGAAGCCGGGGGGCGACGTGATCCGGGTCTACACGACGCGGCCCGACACCCTGTTCGGCGCGACCTACATGGTGCTGGCGCCCGAGCATCCCCTGGTCGACAGGGTCTCCACCCCCGAGCAGCGGTCGGCGATCCAGGAATACCGCGGCCAGGCCACGCGCAAGAGCGACCTCGACCGCACCGACCTCGCCAAGACGAAGACAGGCGTCTTCACCGGAGGATACGCCGTCAACCCGGTCAACGGCGAACGAATCCCGATCTGGATCGCCGATTATGTGTTGATGGGTTACGGCACCGGCGCGATCATGGCGGTCCCCGGCCACGACGCGCGCGACTTCGAGTTCGCCAGGACCTTCGGCCTGCCGATCAAGGCCGTCGTCCAGCCTCCCGACGCCTGGCTCGAGGCGAACCGAGGACCGGACGCCGACGCGCGCAATTTGATCGAAGCCTACAAGCAAGACCCCGGCGCGTTCACGGACGTGTTCAACGACGAGGGGGTCGCGATCCAGTCGAGCCGCCGGGATTTCAAGCTCGACGGCATGCCGACCGCCGAGGCGAAGGGGGCCATGACGGCCTGGCTGGCCGATCAGGGGGTGGGCCGCAAGGCGGTCAACTACAAGCTCCGCGACTGGCTGTTCTCGCGGCAGCGGTACTGGGGCGAGCCGTTTCCGGTCGTGCTCGACGCCGACGACCGGGTGTACGCGGTCGACGAGTCGGAACTGCCGGTGCTTTTGCCCGAGCTGTCCGACTTCAAGCCGACGGGCACGCCCGAGCCCCCCTTGAGCAAGGCCAGGGACTGGGTCCGATACTCCGAGAAGTTCCGCCGCGAGACCAACACGATGCCCCAGTGGGCCGGTTCGTGCTGGTACTACCTCCGCTACATCGACCCCAAAAACGAAGGCGCGGGGTGGGACCCGGAGCTGGAAAAATACTGGATGCCGGTCGACCTGTACGTCGGCGGCGCCGAGCACGCCGTGCTCCACCTGCTCTA